>VFKF01000281.1 GCA_009885705.1 Nitrospira sp.
ACTGGGGGCCTTCGGGATTACGACTCCTGTTCGCTGCGCGTCGGAGTGGGAGGCGCGTGAAGAGCCCACCGATCGATTGATCGATCTGTGTCATGCCGTTGGCGCATCGGTCTATCTGTCCGGTCCCGGCGGGGATGCCTATCTGGACGTGTCTCGGTTTGAATCGTCCGGGTTGACGTTAGAGATGCAACGGTTCCAGGATCCGCTGTATCGACAAGTCTATGAACCGTTCATGCCGGCGATGTCGGCGATCGATCTATTGTGTTGTTGCGGGCCGGAGGCGCTGACGCGATTGCGCGAAGCGCGAGCTGGGCAGAACGTGGTTACGGCGGATTAGTATTACGCGAGGAGGATGGGATGGCAACTGAGCGTAGAGTGCCGATGCGGATTCTGGCCATTGGCGCGCATCCGGACGATATCGAAGCGGGGTGCGGAGGGACGTTGCTCAAGTATGCACAAAAGGGGCATCGCATTTTTCTTCTGGTGATGACCGCCGGTGACAAGGGTGGATCGAGCAGCATACGCAAACGCGAGCAGGCACGATCGGCGAAACAATTGGGCGTCGAAAAGATTTTCTGGGGCGGATACAGGGACACGGCAGTGCCCATGGGGCTGGACGTGATTCAGAAGATCGAGCAGGTGGTGGAGGAGGTGCAGCCGCACTTTATTTTCTCGCATTATCACGACGATACCCATCAGGACCATCGGCATTTGGCGATGAGTACGATTACCGCGACTCGCTACACCAAGAACGTGTTGTTCTACGAAGGGCCGACTACCCAGAATTTCTCACCGACCGTCTTTGTCGATATCGACCAGGTGGTCGAAGAGAAGGTGAAATCGATCGAGGCCCATGCTTCGCAGGTGAAAAAGACCAACATCGAAGGTCTGAGCATTGTGGATGTGATTCGGGCCGGGGCGCATTTCCGCGGCATCCAGGGACGGGTGAAAAACGCAGAAGGCTTTGTTCCGCTGCGATTGTTTATTAATATCGGCGTATGAACACTGTGGCGACCATCATTCCCCATTCACGGCCTGCGATCGACGAAGAAGACTTGCGCGCGACGGCTGAAGTCCTGCGTTCAGGGCAGATTGCCCAAGGGCCCTGGGTCGAGCGATTCGAGCGCGACATGGCATCGTTCGTGGGGGTGCGGGGTGGGGTGGCGGTCAGTTCCGGGACTGCGGCGCTTGAGTTAGCGCTGCGGGCGCTCGATGTCGGAGCCGGCGACGAAGTCATCATGCCGAGTTACGTCTGTCCCGCGCCCTGGCTCGCGACGCAACGGGTCGGGGCCGAGGCCAGGCTCGTCGATATCGACCTGGATACTTTCAACATCGATCCGATTGCCGCCTGCCAGGCGGTGACCAAGAGGACTCGCGCGATCATCGTCCCGCATCTGTTCGGCCTGCCGGCCGATCTGACCGCACTTGAGCAGATTGGGATTCCGTTGATTGAAGATTGTGCGCAGACGCTGGGGGTCACGGAACAGGGCCGTCCTATCGGGACGGTCGGACGGCTGACGGTCTGCTCCTTCTATGCGACGAAGTTGTTGTGCGCCGGAGAAGGTGGGATGGTGCTGTCGAATGTGAAGGGGGATTTCGAGCGAGTTCGGTCGCTGCGCGAATATGACGGGACATCGACATTGAACCCCTCCTCTTGTAATGCGAAGCTGACGGACCTGCAAGCGGCGCTTGGGCTGTCCCAGCTGGGACGGTTCCCGGACTTTCATGAACGGCGCCAAATTCTGGCAGAAGCCTATGGTGTTGCACTCTCCTCCAAGGCTGCCGTCTGTCCGACTGCGCCTCCTGGCAGGACACATGGATATTATCGCTATGTGGTCAGACTTCCGCATCTCCGAACCAATTCTGATGGCCTCATGCGTCTGATCAGCGCATTGGAGCAGCAGGGCATTCATTGCCGTAAGCCCGTCTTTCGACCGCTCCATCGCTATCTGGGTCAGTCCGGTTTTCCCAACAGCGACGAAGCAGACCGAACGGCCTTGTCGATTCCACTCTATCCCGATCTCACAGACGACGAGGCCAGGCAGATTCTTCAATCGTTAGACGAGGTGTTTCCGTGAAAGCCATCGGCGTTGAATCGTCGCCATTCGCCGTCCGCAGTAGTTGGCATTGGCTGACGCCTGCTGTGCTGGGGGCCTTGCTGGGCGTCGTGGCCTTGGCCGTTCCCACCGTACGTCAGCTCTTCGTCTTCGAAGGGCTTC
>VFKF01000402.1 GCA_009885705.1 Nitrospira sp.
AACTCTGCAGCCGGTATCGCATCTCGCTCCTGGTCGCCACGCCGACCTTTCTCCAGCTCTATCAGCGGCGCTGCACGCCGGAACAGTTCAGCACCCTGCGCGTAATCATCACGGGAGCCGAAAAGCTGCCGATGCGGCTCATGCAGTCGTTCCAGGAGCGTTTCGGCGTGACCCCTGTCGAGGGTTATGGGGTGACCGAATGTGCGCCTGTCATTGCGGCAAACTGCCCGGACTTCCGCGCCTCTGGTTTCTTTCAAGTGGCCTCGCGGCGGGGAACCGTGGGACAGCCGCTGCCCGGCGTGTCCGTGCGCATCGTCGATCCCGACACCTATGAAATCCTTGCGCCAGGCACCCCCGGCATGTTGCTCGTGAAGGGCCCCAACTTGATGAACGGCTATCTGGGACGGAAGGATCTCACCGACAAGGCCATGAAGGATGGCTGGTACATCACCGGAGACATCGCCACCCTGGATGAAGACGGCTTCCTCTCGATCACCGACCGGCTCTCGCGCTTCTCGAAAATCGGCGGGGAAATGGTCCCTCATGGCCGCGTCGAAGAGGCGCTGCAGCAGGCAGTCGGTGGCGACATGCAAGTCTTCGCCGTGACCGGCATTCCCGACGACAAGAAGGGCGAGCAGCTTGCAGTCCTCCACACCCTCGATGAGGCGCAGATTCCCGGCATCGTGACCAAGCTCGCAGCCAACGGACTCCCGAACTTGTTTATTCCGTCACGGGCAAACTTCATCAAAGTCGAGGCACTACCAGTATTGGGGACTGGTAAGATGGACCTGCGCGGCCTCAAGCGGATCGCGATGGAACGGCTTCTGGGGGACGTGAAGCGTCTTTCGTGAATCGTATCTCGCGAGATACGAGCGACGAACGACGAGATACGAGATAGCATGACCATGCCACCTGCCCAAAAATCGCTGATCGATTGCCATGTACATCTGGCTGCGTTGCCTGATGGCGACAATGGCTGTTTCATCTCGCCGAAGATGCTGAAGAGTCCGCTGTTTCGGTTCTTGTTTTGGAAACACGGGCTTTCTGTCGATCGCCCGCGCGAGGCCAATCAGAAATATCTCGACGACCTCCTGATCGAGCTCCGCGCCTCTCGCCATGTGCAGAAAGCCGTACTCCTCGGCATGGACGGTGTCTACGATCACAACGGATTGCTCAGCCGCGAGCATACGGATTTCCTCATCAGCAACGACTATGTGCTGAAGACGGCGCAGGCCCATCCGCATGAATTGCTCGCAGGGGTCTCGATCAATCCCCAACGGCGCGACGCCATCGATGAAGTCCATCGCTGCGCCGATGCCGGCGCAGTCCTGGTAAAAGTATTGCCGAACGCAAAACAATTCGACCCGGCCAATCCGAAGTACAAACCCTTCTATCGGGCATTGGCCGAACGGAATTTGCCGTTCCTCAGTCACGTCGGTTACGAGTTCAGTTTGATCGGCAAGGATCAATCGGTCGGCGATCCTGAGCGGCTTCGGGTACCGCTCGACGAAGGTGCCACCGTCATCGCCGCCCATGCCTG
>VFKF01000400.1 GCA_009885705.1 Nitrospira sp.
AGGCGATTCGCGAAAGCGTCTGCCGCCCGATTCTCTTTCCGAGTTACGAGGGGGAACTGACGTGGCTTTCAGAGGGGCGCGAACATCGGGCGACGTTCGAGGATGGACTCACGTTCGACCTGCAGCGGGAACGGCTCAAGACCGCGCTGTTGCAAGACAGTTGGCTGGGCCCGGTGATTACGGATGCCCATGCCGAGTTACGCCGGCTTCGCAAACAAGAACAACCGGATGCCGGTGGACTGATTGTCACGATGAATCAGGACCATGCCAGGCAGGTCGCGGAACTGGTGGGTCGTATTACAGGCAGCCGCGCCCATGTGGCCATCTCGGACGATCCATCAGCCTCAAAGACGATCGAGGCCTTCTCGCAGCATAAGACCCAACAATGGCTTGTAGCGGTGAACATGGTCAGCGAAGGCGTCGACATCCCGAGGCTCCGCGTCGGCGTCTACGCCACAAACGTGTTGACCGAAATGTATTTCCGCCAGGTCGTCGGACGTTTCGTCCGGATGCAGGAGGGGTTGCCGAAGCCGCAGCGGGCCTGGCTCTACCTGCCGAAGGATGCGACGCTGGTCCACTATGCCAAACGGATCAAGGCAGAACGCGACCATGTCCTGGAAGAGATCATGCCCTCCGTGCAGCGAACGTTGTTCGGGACAGCTGCCACATCGCTCAAAGAATACATCCCCCTTCATGGGATCGCTCGAATGGATACGTTGATTGGAGGGGATGAGGGAGAGCCTGCCCTTGACGGCAAGGGGTTCGTCGAGCCACCGGTCGCGCTGCATGACAAGAAGAACGAACTGCGAGACCAGCATCGTTCTCTTGTCGGGTCGGTGTCTCGAAAGACCGGTGTCGATCATCGAAAACTGAATGCGGAACTCATCAAGCGGACAGGCGGGCGAGTCGAGCAAGCGACCGTCACACAACTGGCGCGCCGAATAGCCCTACTCGAAAAGTGGCGGGATACGGGCTTCGACGGCGGCCGCGCTTAGCAGGCTGCTCCTAAAGCTCGCCAGCTTCGTTCTCGCCTTGAAAGCATCCTCAACGTAGCCTAAAGGCTACGCCTCCGGTGCTTCCATCGGCTGCGGCCGTGCTGACGAACTTTTTGAGCAGCCTGCTTAAAGTTCTGCTCATCCTCAGAGTTTTCCCTGAAGCCGATCTAGGAATAATAAGCGGGCAACTGATTTGAGCTGTGGCACTGAACGGCGAAACGGCCCGTCACTGCTGCACCTCCGCCTATTCAGCCAACGCGTCATCACACATACATTCGGATTAGTTCACTGCACTGATATGTAGGCCGCCTGGAGTCGGTGGTGCTGTTGGCGTCGGCGGAGGCACGACAGGCGGTGGCGCGGCTGCCGTGATAGTCAGTGTCACCGGTACGGTCACAGAGGGAACGCCAACGGCACTGAGCGTAATACTGCCACTATAGGTTCCAACGGTTGAGTTTCCCACGGCAGTCACGGTCACCACGCTGTTGCCTGTGCCGGAAACTCGGTTCAGCGTCAACCAAGGGGCATTGTCGCTGGCGGACCAGGCTAATGTGCCTCCCCCTGTGTTGCTAATGCTCAAGGTCCTGGGCGCGGGGCTAACGCCTGGTGTCGCGGTAAAGGAGAGGCTCGTGGGACTCATTCCGATGGCCGGCGGCACGGGAGCTGTCGCGACAGTGAGCGTCACAGGCACGCTGACGGATGAGGCGCCTGAGGCCTGTACGGTGACCGTGCTGTTGTAGGTACCGGCCGCCAAGCTGCCGCTGGTCACCGTCAACGTGACGGCTCCGTTGCCAGTCCCCGAGGGCGGACTCACTGCCAGCCAGGCTGCACTTTCTGCCGCCGACCAGGTTAATGTGCCGCCTCCCTGGTTGCTGATGGTCAAGGTCTGGGTCGCGGGATTGGCGTTGCCTTGTGTCGCAGTGAAGGAGAGACTCGTCGGACTCATCCCGATGACCGGCAGCACGACCGGGGGAGGAGTCCCGGCTGGCGTATAGGTTGCCATGCTGCTTGGGCCTGATTCATTACTGGAGAAATCGATGGCAGTGATGAAGTAGTACTGAGTTACAGTCGGCGTTCCGATATTAAAGCTCGTCGCTGTTCCCAATGTGGCAAGAGTAGAGGCATTACCCGACTGAGGTGTGCAGGGTAGCCGGCTGCATTGATACACGCGATAGCCCGACAGGTCCGATTCACTATTAGCCGTCCAGTTCAACGTGGCCCCCCAGGCAGGAGTAGAGGAAAGGACAAGAACAGCGGTGATAGTTTGTGCCCAATTCATACGGATACTCCTCTTGCATTCTTCCGGGCAGCAGGCAGACCCTTCCCGGAGAAGGTTTCTTCTCTCGTTTTCAGACGATGTCGGTTTGCTCAACGGACTCGATCAGCCGAGGAGAAATCGATGAGGGGACTGTTCACCCCTTCACTGTGGTAACTACGCAAGGTATGTGCCGCTGTGAGAAAAAATATGGCAGGAAGAAAAATACCAGCAATATCATGTGATACGAGAATGGGTGTGCCGATGCGCGGCCGATAGACTGTAGGGCGTGGCAGAGGATTACCGCGCCAATCCTTGTGATTCTGGGAGGATAGAGGCTGAAGTTGTTTGCCTACAGGTAGAACAGTGATGAAAAAGACAGAGAGCGGTGACTCAGTCAGTGACTCATTCCCAATGCAGAGGCCGCGTCATGGGCATGATGCCTTACTTCTTGAGAGTGTGAAGGAATTCTCCCAGGACTCTCCGGAAACCCTCAGGGTCCTCGGCCATCATGAAGTGGTCCGTTTCGAATTGTACGAGGCGGGATCCGGCAATTTGTGCCTGGATGCCTGCTGCGATGGCAGGCGTGGCGACGTCGTCTTTGGCTCCGACCATGATGAGCGTCGGCGCGGTGATCGCGGAGAGTTGTCCATGTTTATTAAAAACGGACATGGAGGTTAAGGCCTCACGGAGGACCGAGGCATTCCACGTGGGAATACGGTCGAGCAGCGGCTGATAGAGCTGTGGGTTTGTGCCGGCAGGAAAACTTTCCAGCAGAATCTTCTTGGACACCTCGGCGTTCGTGCGTGGGTTGCCGATCGAGGGGAGATCCCGATCGAGAATCATGGCGCCATCGGTGGTCGAGACCAGCACAAGGGCCTTCACGCGATCGGGATGTTCGAGGGCCAGTTGCTGGAGGATCATGCCCCCCATCGACACCCCGACCCAGACGGGCTTCTCGATCTTCAACCGATCAGCCAGTGCGATCAAGTCTTTCACGAACTGCGAAATGTTGGAGCCGGTGGGGGGGTTCTCTGAATCGCCATAACCGCGGAGATCCACCGCGATGCCTCGATAGGCAGGGGAGTAGGCGGCCAGATATTTCGGGAAGATGTTGCTGGTGGTCACGACGCCATGGACATAGATCACCGGTTCGCCGGTTCCAGCTTCGAGGATGCTCAGCGTCACGCCATCCAGCGACAGAGTGCGGCGGGTCGGTTGTGTGGTCGTCTGGCTCGTTGCTGGGAGGCCGCTCAGGGCTTGGCCGGATAAGGGAGTCGTCGAGGTTTCGGCGCAGCCGATAATGAGGAGTAGCAGTCCCAATACGAAGAGTCTGTGGTTGATCATGGTTGCTCCATAGGTTCTCAGGCTTCTGTTTTTCCGACTTCTTCCCGCAGTTGAAACTTGAGGGAGGCATATTCTTTCATACAGTAGGCGAGCAACCGCTCCGAACCGAAGAGCATTACCATTCGGCCGTCCTTGTCCACGAGCCGTCTCGTGTCCTGCGGCCAGTAGATGCGGGCAATCACGTCCGGGTCTCCCGTTACCCAGCGGGCCAGGACGAAGGGCATCCGCTCGACGGTCGTCTTGACCCCATATTCGCTGTCGAGCCGTGAGGCAACCACATCGAACTGCAGTTCGCCGACTGCGGCCAGGACCGGTTCCCGCCGCACATGGTCCGGGGAATAGAAGACCTGCATGACGCCTTCTTCTTCGAGCTGCTGGAGTCCCTTTTGAAACTGTTTCTGCTTCGTGAGGTCCTGGCTGCGGAGCACGCCGAAACATTCCGGGGGAAAGAGCGGAATGGCATCGAAGGAGCGGGGACTACCTGAACAGAGGGTGTCGCCGATGGCAAAGAGGCCCGGGTTGACGAATCCCACGACATCGCCAGGGTAGGCTTCCTCGATCGTTTCCCGGTCACGCCCGAAGAGCCGGTGTGGTCTCGTCATGCGGATCTTCCGGTCTAGCCGCGCATGGTGGACCATCATGTCCTTCTCGAAACGACCCGATACAATACGTAGAAATGCCATTCTATCGCGATGTTGTGGGTCCATGTTCGCCTGAATCTTGAACACGAAGCCGGAGAATTTTTCATCCGTCGGCTGCACCAGTCCATCCGAACTCATGCGGGGGCCTGGCGGAGGCGCGAGCTGAAGAAATCCGTTCAGAAAGGGCTCAACACCGAAGTTGGTGAGGGCGCTTCCGAAGAAGACCGGTGTGAGTTGGCCTGCAAGAAACCGGTCGCGATCAAACTTTGTCCCTGCGCCGGTGAGGAGGGCGATTTCTTCTTGCAGCGGACCATAGGCCTCTCCGAGGGTGTCAGCCAGGCTCGGATGTGGGAAGGTTTCCACCCGCATCGGCGCCCGTTTCTGGTTATGGAGTGTCCGTTGAAAGAAGAGCACTTGGGGGTCTTGCAGGTCGTAGAGCCCCAGAAAGCCGGACCCTTCTCCGATGGGCCAATTGAAAGGTACCGCCGTCATCTGCAGGGTCTGCTCGATCTCTTCGAGCAATTCGAAGGGATGGCGTCCGGGTAAATCCATCTTATTGATGAAGGTCATAATCGGGATGTTACGTTTGCGGCAGACGGCAAAGAGTTTCTTGGTCTGGGGTTCAATGCCCTTGGCGCAATCGAGCACCATGACGGCGCTATCCACGGCCATGAGGGTGCGGTAGGTGTCTTCGCTGAAATCCTGGTGGCCCGGCGTATCGAGGAGATTGACTCGCACACCCTGATAGTCGAACTGGAGCGCTGTGGAGGTGATGGAGATGCCGCGCGCCTGCTCCAGTTCCATCCAGTCGGACTTCGAGGCCCGCTGATTGGACCGCGCATGGACCGCTCCGGCCAGGTGGACGGCGCCGGCATAGAGAAGGAGCTTCTCGGTCAGCGTGGTTTTTCCTGCGTCCGGGTGCGAAATGATGGCAAAGGTGCGCCGCCGCGCGACTTCCCGCGCCAACTCATCGGACGACGACTTTTCGATCGGCAAAGACATGGACGGTCCTTTTCCTAGGCTAGACAACAGATGGAGATATGGTTCATGTAACGGCTTAGGTAGATCGGCTGAAGGCTTGTAGCCTGAAGGTGTTGATTCAAGGCAATTTCTTGCCTTCAGCCTTCGACCTTCAGCCTGAATACCTGAGTGCATGATGTTTTATCACCTGGGCGGGCAGAAAACTACGGGGAAGGGTGGCTGTTGGTCTTCTGTGCTCGCACAACGCAAATGGGCTAGTCTGCCAGGTTTGCTAGTCTTTTTAGTCTGTCTAGTTGTTTCGGATGAATATCCTATCCGACCAACCAGATAAACTAGATAGACGAGTTAAACCAGATGAACCTGCTTTCGTACGATTCGCGCAGTGAATGACAGTTCTGCTACTCCCTGTTGAGGGATAGGTCGAAGTTGAAATGGCAAGAATGGCGGGACCAAGGGGGGCTCTGCGACCGCGCGTTGCACGAGCACAGAAGGGAACCAGGCAGCCCCGCCATTTCCAGTAAATACATTTAATTCCCCTTCGTTCCTGTACTCATTACCCTTCGATGTTACAACTCACATGATTAGCAGACCTAGTGTTACTCCATTACATCATTGTTTGTGCATCCACGTAGTGGCATCGGGCTTGCTCATGCTCTGTATGTAGTGGAGTGCATACACATTGGCATTGAAGACGTGAAGCGATGAACATTCTCTGTGCATGGTGTGAAGAAGAAGGGAGGCAGGCACTCATCGGTGTGACCGAATCCGATCCCTGCGTGATGGCCACACATGGCATTTGTCGTCAGCACGAAGTGGCGCTCTTGAAGCAGATTGCCGTCCTCGCTCGGAAGCTAAAGCAGAAGGATCGTGAACCTGTGTTGTATGGTAAGGCACGTGGGATAGGGGCCGTTCCCACCGCGGTCCATTCCCGCAAGTTGAACCTGCCGGGACGCTGACTGCTACCGTTTTGTTTCGTCACACACCGATTGTCATCAGGCAGCGTCGATCATGAAGTTACGTGTGATCCAGGTTCTTGTTGCCGGGGGCCCTCCTGCAATACCTGCTGCACGGCCTCCAGCAATTCCGCCATCTCGATGGGTTTCTTCATCGTGCGATGCGCACCCAGGAGTTTGGCCACTTCAAGGAGATTGAGATTACCCACGCCGCCAGTCAGGGCGATGATCTTGACGTGGGGCGATTCCCGCCGCAACGTCATGGTGACTTCCAAGCCGTCGCTGTCCGGCATGAGCAGATCCGTGATCACGAGCGCGACGGGAGTTTCTCTGAACTGCCGGAGTCCTTCACGCCCATTGGCCGCATCCAAGACGCAGTATCCGGCTTCTTCCAGTACCAGGCGGAGGAGGACACGGATCTGGTCATTGTCGTCAATGAGGAGAATGGAGCGAGGATGCACTATGATGCCTTCCCGCTCGTAGCCAGGACCATGTCAGTATCGTTCCAAAGGGATACGATATCGAGGCGATCACTAATACTTTGCACATCGTCGATCGCGCGAGTCTGTGCCACGAGCTTTCCTCTGATTACCGTGTAACCTATCACGATGTGATCTTTGTGAAACCATGGCATTCAGCTGGAGCCATACTAGGTCCTGTGAGGCATTACGTAGGACTCGCGCTGTCGGCTGAGCCTTTCGCTGGAAGGTGACGAGGAGGCAAGGGGGCATCGATCCTCTTCGCAAGGATGGCCTCGCCCTGAACGTCATGAGTGGGAGGATGGGTTGAGGTGGTTAAGCGAATTCGGCAGGAGAGGGGGCGTTAGAATCGATAGGGTACGGGTTACGGTGCCACAGAATCTGTGCGGCCCCCCAATTGTTGCCGGATGACGGTCATCATCTTTTCGCGGCTGAAGGGTTTGAGAAGAAAGGGCACATCGCTCAGGTCGATGCCATTGTTGGCGAGTGAGGCTTTAGAATTGGTCGACATCATGATCGTACGGAGTTCCTTGCGCTTAGCCGTGAGGCCTATCGCTAGGGTGTGACCGTGCACCCGAGGACTATGCAGCTTCTCTGGCTTGAGTTGAAAGGTTGGTGGCTGCAACATCACATCGACCAATGCAATGTGAATATCCCCCACATGGGCCGTACAGATCGCCATAGCCTCCGTACTCCCCGAGGCCTCTAAGACCTTGAATCCGTCTCGTGCCAGCATTACGGCGCAGAGGTGGCGCATGGCTGGATCATCGTCAACGACCAGGATCGTGTATGGAACCGCCTGAGGATTGAGAGAGGCCTGTGGTATCGACGTGGTCTCGTCTTCGAGGGTGTCCAGGGTCAAACCATTGAGGCGAAGTTGATCGTTCTGCGGCACCTGAATGAATTCGACCCCGAACAAGGAGTCCTTGACCCAGCGCACTCGCGCCAAGGTCACATTCACCGGTTGAGAAGAATCGGACAGGTAGATGCGCAGGGTCAGATAGATGCCGGGGGAGAGGCTCTGAGTACTCTCCACGCTGCATCCCGTCACATTCAGGTCCGTGGAATGGCCTTCGCCGCTGACCTCATGGCCGGAGGCTCCTCCTTCGAATTCGACCCGGACACGGAGAAGCACGCGGGCCTTCCGAGAATGTATTTTTGGGGAGTCCATTGTCTGAGAGCCAAGGTCCTTTTTGGTCGAGAGACACCGAGTCCGATGTACTATGGGCGATACATACGCAATCGTGCCGTGATGAAACCCTTACAAGATCGGTCAGTTCGAGACAGATCTAAAGGCGACAGCGCGCCTCATCGCCGGTTTACTAAGGACTACATTAACCGGAGTCCGGGGAAAATGCATGGAAATATGACCTTTTACAACGATGTCATCACCGTGTAGTGGTTCAGTTGATGGACAAGCAGGTACTGCGGCATTGTCATGCTGTAGTCACCAGCCCAACCTAGTGCGTAGACCAGCTGGCGTTACGGTCCATCATTTTGTAGCGTGTCAGGAATCTGAGGGGATCATGATTCACACGGCGATGAATTGGGGTGGCCATAGGCATTGCACGGGCGATCGGCGTGAACAGACGTTTGCAATGGAAGATTGCGATATATTGTCGAGTTGAACTTCGACGAATTTATTGCCCATCTCCAGAGTAATCGCCCGGCGTTTCTGTTGCCGAGTATGGGGTTTGGGCTGTCAACGTTGGCGGAAGTCCTGTTCGAGCATCGCGTAGAGTTCAAGATCTACAAATTCTCCAAAACGCCTGTAATGTTCCCGCATCCTTCCTTCGTAGGTCATGCCGACTTTCTGAAGCACTCGGCCTGATGCTGGGTTGCTCAGAAAGTGGGGGGCGTAGATCCGATGCAGCGCTCGCTGGTGAAACCCATACGCGAGTACTGCCTGGACGGCTTCCGTCGCATATCCGTGATTCCAATAGGGCAGGCCAAGCCAATAACCCATGCGTGCATGCTGGTGCTCGGCCACGATTGCCAATCCGATCGACCCAATCAGGATCTCCTGCGTGAGGAGCACGATTGCAAAGTTGACGAGCGTATCGGCGTCGAATTCCTCCTGCTGGCTCGCGATCCATTGCTCGGCGGTGCCATCGGGATAGGGATGGGGGAGAAACGTGCCGGCCGCGACCTCTTTCACTCCGGCCAGCCGTTGCACCTCTGGCGCATCGCTCGACTGAAATTGTCTGAGCAAGAGCCGTTTAGTTCTGAGGGTCGGGAAGGCAGCCATGGTCGTGATGAAACCACAGACGAGGCAGGCCTGACAATCATGTCGGGCAAATCCCCTGTAAGAAGCTGATGGCAGTTGATCGGGCTCCTGACAACACGTAGACTACCGCGATTTTCAGGGCTACTCTTCTTGCTCTATGACTGACCAGACGAACGACCAATCACAGTATCAGGGACCAGCGTTCTTTTCGTACGGATTCAGGCCGTTCTTTCTGAGTGCGGCGCTGTTTGCCGGACTGGCAGTCCCGGCTTGGATCGTCATTCTTATGGGAGTTCCTGATCCGGAGCTCCTCTCTGCCGTGCGGGACTGGCACGTGCATGAGATGGTCTTTGGTTTTCTCCCTGCAGTGATCACAGGCTTCTTGCTCACGGCCATTCCCAACTGGAGCGACCGTACGCCGATCAGAGGAATCGAACTGTTCTCGTTGTGGGCCTTGTGGTTGGCCGGACGGGTGGTGATGGCCGTTCCGTTTCTTCCGCCGCTCTTGTCCTCGATCATAGATGGGGCGTTCCTGGTCGTCGTGGCGGGACTCGCCTGGCGTGAGATCATTGCAGGGAAGAGTTGGCCTCAAGCACCGATCGGAGTTCTCGTCAGCCTCTATGCCTGCACCAACGTCTTGTTTCATGTCTGGACGTTGAGCAGCGCCGAAA
>VFKF01000271.1 GCA_009885705.1 Nitrospira sp.
TACCGCTCCGAGAGGTCGAAGTCAATCCAGGAGGGAGCCTTGATGCTCCGGTCCTCTGTGAGCGGGCGCACACCAAGATAGGTCGCTTGCAGTTGCGAAGTCAGTCCTTCTGGCCATTTCACGAGCAGGGCTCCGTAGGCCGTTATTTCAGGTGCGAGTGGAATCGCGTCACCGTTACGAAACTCCGCCTTGGTGTATGTCACGCTGCCATTGAAAGACAGCGGACCCCAGACTTGTCCCCGCGCGGCCACTTCCACGCCTTCGCGTCTGCTCGCGCCGCGAATGTCTGTTGTCCCTTCGTCTCCGACAAACACCAATTCAGACTTGAGATCTAATCGCCAGATGGTGGCGGTCAACTCGACGCCTCCAGCTCCCCAGGGTTTCGACCGGACACCGACCTCATAACTCTTGGCTCGCGCGAGGGGGGAAGACCCAAGTGCGACGGCCGATCGTGCATCGTTGCTGTGATAGCCCTCGCCATAGTTGGCAAAGAATTCCGTGCTGGCCCAGGGGCCCAGAATGAGGTTCATTTTCGGAAGGACGATACTGGAACTCGTCCGCCCGGCGGGCTGTTCGGCACAGATCGCGCAGCGATTCCTCACATCGAAGGTAAAGGTTTCAGCGCGAAGTCCGCCCGCCAGCCTCATCCACGACATGGGCTGAACCTCTGCTTTCACGAAGGGCGCATAGGACGCTTCCAGGATATCGCTGTCCGTGGTCGCTCCGGTCGGGGTTCGTATCGTCTGAGTCCCGAGCCTTGCGTGGATGTTATCGACCCTGGTTTGAAACCCGATGGTCCCAATGCTCGGCAGGCCCCAGACGTCGCCTCGCTGTTTGTATCCGAGGTCGCCTCCATACATCACCCGCCGATCGGACTGCTGGATGCCGTCTCCATTGACGGGATCGTTGGCGAAGAACGTGAAATTCGTGAAGAGATCCATCCGATAGTACTGGCCGTACGCATTCGCAAAGAACTGCCCGTTCGACGTCGTGTCGTAATGGTAGTTCAACTTGGCAGTGCTGCGGAGCGTCTTGCCTCCTTCCGAAGGATCGACGGCGCCGAACCGGTCGAGCGAGCCATCTTGCACCGCCCGCAAGGGAATCTCACCCGACGCGTTCCACTGCGCTTTGTGAAAGGTTCCGGTCAGGCTCAGTTCGTCCCGTCCGGTCAGATTGGTGGTCATTTTCCCCAAGAGGTTGCCCCGGAAATAGCGGTTATCCTGCTGAAACGGACCATTCGTGTAATAGCCTTCGGCGGCGAACAGGGTACGCACTCTGTCCTTAGTGGGAGAGAACATGAGCATGTACCGCTGCGTATCGAACTGCCCCCCGGCTGCCTGAACGACTCCCTCCTGCACCACCTGCCGCGTCCGGAAATTCACCGCTCCTGCCGTGGCAAAGTCGCCATATTCAGGGAGATAGGCCCCCTTATTGACGTCGAGTCCCTCGATCGTTTCAGGAATGATGAAATTTAGGTCGGTGTAGCCTTGCCCGTGCGCGTGGGTGCGCAGGTTGATCGGCATGCCATCGGAGAAAAAGGCCACATCGGTCCCGTGATCCGCGTCGACCCCGCGCAGAAAATATTGATCGGCCTTCCCTGCCCCGCCGGAATGTTCCACCGCAATGAAGCCGGGGATCAATCGCAATACCTGGGCTGGGCGGCCCTGCGGCTGCAGAAGATATTCTTTGTCGGGGATGAACTGTTGGGAAGAGGCTGCGACTGGCCTCTCACCGATGACGGTGACTTCTGGAACGTCGACTGTCTGAGCGTCGGGGTCATGGGCGAGAGCCATGGAGACAAAGAATAACAGCGCGGTGAGATGTAGGAAGAGACTGAGGATATTCACGAAGACGCTCAGCTCAACCCTTTTCCCGTGGTAGTCGCTGTCAACTTCCCATGCTTGACGCCCTTGGTCCCGATGAGGATGTCGGCAAGCTTCTTGATGACAGAGCCTTTGCCCTTCACCGCCAGCACTTCTAAACAATGGTCATGATCGAGATGCACATGCATCCCGGACAAGATGAGAGGTTGGTAGCGATGTTGGACGTCCGTGAGTTTCCTGCTCAGATCGCGCACGTGATGGTCGTAGACAAACGTGATCGTCCCGACCGTCTCCTTGTCGTCGTCCCACTCCTGTCCGACCAGGTTATCCCGAATGAGATCCCGCAGCGCCTCCGAGCGGTTCGTGTACTTGCGCTTCTTGATGTGCAGATCGAACGCATCGAGCAAATGATGGTCCAATGACACGCCGAATCGAATCAACTTCTTCATGACAGCCTCATAGGTAGCACGTTTTTTAGAAACGTAGCATCAAGCAAGCCGCAAATCAACGATGATTATCCACGTCAAACAGGGAAACGGGAATTAGTTCTTGTCCAGACTGGGGACGCAGGTAGGTTGCGGACTGCACGCGGCCAACGGAGGTCGGTTCATCTGGTCTATCTCGTCTATCAGGTTTATCTGGCAGATCGATCCGGAGAGTTATCAGAAAAACCAGAAAGACCAGACAGACAAGCCGTGTGCGCTTACTCGCCTTGAATGGGGATGTACATGACGTTCCCCTGCCGATTGATCAGCAGCAGGGCGAGATCGGAAGGTTTCATCGGATCGGCCAGACGCTGAAAGACGGCAAAGGTGGGAATATGCTGACGATTGAGCTCCAACACCACGTCGCCAGGCTGGAGGCCTGAAGATTCGGCTAAACTACCTTCTTCGATGTCGGTCACCACGACTCCGCTGGTGAGGGCCAGATCCATCTGCCGAGCCAACGGCGCGGTCACATCGTCGAAGACGACGCCGGCAAGA
>VFKF01000465.1 GCA_009885705.1 Nitrospira sp.
AGGACTCTGTATAATGTGAATCCTTTCGACGGTACCCGTCGAGAGAGACCGATCATTGAGGAGTAATCATGGCTGCGCAGACGTTATTCGAGAAAATATGGGAATCCCATGTCGTCCGGGCAGAACCGGATAGCACCACCCTGCTCTACATCGACCGCCAGCTGGTCCACGAAGTCACCTCGCCACAGGCGTTTGAAGGACTCAAGCTGTCCGGCCGGCGGCCCCGGCGCCCAAGCGCCACGTTGGCCGTGCCGGATCATAACGTCCCGACGACCGACCGGAGCGTGGGGATTGCCGATCCTCTCAGCGCGATACAGATCCGGACGCTGGAGGAAAATTGTCGCGACTTTGGGATCACCCTCTTCGGCATGAACGACATCCGCCAGGGTGTGGTGCATGTGATCGGGCCCGAACAAGGTTTTACCCTGCCAGGAACGACCATCGTGTGCGGCGACTCCCATACCTCGACGCATGGCGCCTTCGGCGCCTTGGCCTTCGGCATCGGCACTAGCGAAGTGGAACATGTGCTGGCCACCCAATGTCTGGTACAAAAACGACCCAAGACCATGGAAGTCCGCGTCGACGGCACCTTGTCGGAACTCTGTTCGGCCAAGGATGTCATTCTCGCCATCATCGGCAAGATCGGCACAGCCGGCGGAACCGGCTATGTCATCGAATACACCGGCTCGGCAATCCGCGCCCTCAGCATGGAAGGGCGCATGACGCTCTGCAACATGTCGATCGAGGCCGGGGCACGGGCTGGGATGGTTGCGCCAGACGAGAAAACCGTCGCTTATATCAAAGACCGTCCATTGGCTCCGAAGGGCATGCTGTTCGACCGGGCGGTACAAGCCTGGCAGCATTTCAAGACCGATGCGGGCGCGGCATACGATGTGACCGTCACGATGAAAGCCGAGGACATCGCGCCGCAAGTCAGCTGGGGCACCAGCCCCGGGATGGTCACCGGCATCGATCAACGGGTACCAGACCCACGGACCATCACCGATATCAACCAGCGCCAATCGACTGAGCGGGCGTTGGAATACATGGGCCTCATCCCGAACATGCCCATCACCGATATCAAGATCGATACGGTCTTCATCGGGTCCTGCACCAATTCACGCATCGAAGACCTCCGCCTTGCAGCCCAATTGGCCAGGGGCAAAAGCGTCGCCACGGGAGTCCGGGCGATGGTGGTGCCTGGCTCTGGCCTCGTGAAACAACAGGCCGAACAGGAAGGGCTCGACCGTCTGTTCAAGGACGCGGGCTTCGAGTGGCGGGAAGCCGGTTGCAGTATGTGTCTGGCGATGAACGCCGATGTGCTACAGCCTGGAGAACGTTGCGCCTCGACCAGCAATCGAAATTTCGAAGGTCGCCAAGGAGCTGGCGGCCGCACCCATCTCGTCTCTCCGGCCATGGCCGTCGCGGCCGCCGTCGAGGGACATTTCGTCGATATCCGAACCTGGAAATAGAGGACCTATGCAAGCTTTTACCACCATGACAGGTCTGGTCGCACCGCTGGACCGCGTCAATGTCGATACCGATCAAATCATCCCGAAACAGTTTCTGAAGACCATCAAACGGACCGGGCTCCGCGAAGGCCTCTTCTACGATTGGCGCAAACAGAAGGACGGGTCGCAGGATCCCGCATTCTTTTTGAATCAGCCGCGTTTCCAGGGGGCCACGATTCTCCTGACGCGCGATAACTTCGGCTGCGGATCGTCGCGTGAACATGCGCCCTGGGCGCTCCTCGACCAGGGATTTCGTTGCGTCATCGCCTCGAGTTTTGCCGACATCTTCTACAACAACTGCTTCCAAAACGGCATTCTGCCCATCGAGTTGAAACCCGACGAGGTCCTCGTCATGATGAAGGACGTCCTCGCGACGCCGGGGTACCAACTGACGGTGGACCTGGGAAATCAGACGGTCACGACCCCGAACGGCACCATCTGCCGCTTCGACATCGATCCCTTCCGAAAAGACTGTTTGTATCGGGGTCTCGACGCCATCGGGTTGACATTGCAGCATGAGGCCGCCATCGCGACCTACGAGACTCGACGGAAAGCCGAAGCGCCCTGGTTATTCGCCGACCTTCGTTCGTGAACTGAGGAGATTGCCCATGAAGCTCTGGCGTCCGAAACTCATGCTGACGATGGTCCTGTTTCTGGGGGCGGCCTATCTGCTCGTGGCCTTCAACTACAGCTATTCCGACGGGAATCGAGCCGGCTACATTCAGAAATTTTCCCACAAGGGCTGGGTCTGTAAGACCCATGAAGGGGAGCTGGCCATGACCACGGTGCCTGGCGTGGCCCCAGTCTTGTGGGACTTTTCAGTCTGGGATGAGAAGGTGGCGGCACAACTCGCACAGATGATGGGCAAACGATTGATCCTGCACTACAAAGAATATCGCTACCTCCCCACGACCTGCTTCGGAGAAACCGCCTATTTCGTCGATCGCGTGGAGCTACAAGAGTAAGGTCTGTTCGCGCGCCTCATATCCATCGCTTTATCCTGAAGGCCACCAGCATACCCACCCCCACTACAGCCATGACAGCCAACACGGCGGGATAGCCCCACTCCGACTTCAATTCAGGCATATGCTCGAAGTTCATGCCGTAGATACTGGCGATAAAACTCAGGGGCATGAAGATGGTCGTGATGACCGTGAGCACACGCATCACGGCATTGAGCCGGTAACTCACGCTGGAGAGATAGATATCGAGACTCGCTGAAACCATTTCGCGAAGTGTTTCGATCGTATCGATAATCTGCACGACATGGTCATACACGTCCCGGATGAAGACCTTGGTGCCCTGCTCCAGAAACGGGCATTCCGACCGGGACAGATTATTCATGACATCGCGAAGCGGCCATACAGCGCGGCGGAGAAAGAGCAGTTGCCGTTTCAGCGCATGGATCTCCCGCAACGTTTCTGGTGTCGGGTCCGTCACGACGATGTGCTGTAAGGACTCGATCTTCTCGCCGACCGCTTCCAGCACCGCAAAATACTGGTCGACGATGGCGTCGATGAGCGCATAGAGCAAATAGTCGGCCCCGGCCTGCCGGAGCCGCCCCTTGCCGGCACGGAGCCGTTCCCTGACCGAGTGGAAGACGTCGGTTCCGTTTTCCTGGAAGGAGAGGACATAATTGCGGCCCAGCACGAGGCTCACTTGCTCGACCAGCACATCCTGGCGCTCATTGAGCGACAACATCTTCA
>VFKF01000128.1 GCA_009885705.1 Nitrospira sp.
GATCGGCGAACTCCTCTAGCTGGGCGCTGAAACAGGCCACCAGCTTCGTTCCCTGCCTTCGCCGAAGCGCTTCGCGCAGGCAGGTCGCATCGTTCAGATCCTCGACGTACCTCAGAGGGTACGCCTCCGGTCCTCACTCGCTGCGGCCTTGCTAGATGGCCTGTTTGAGCGCCCAGCAGTTGTTTTTCGTATCTCGTATGTGCAGAGTTTCGAAGCTCTCACGGCCAACGTATTCTTTCCGTAGACTGCCGTCGATCCCGCACAATTACTCAAAAGTTTTCGAGAATTCCTCGCCTGCGAAGAACTGTGCCAGCTCGGGGCTGAGCTAACAGTTCTCAAACGTCCATTCTGTGCACTTCACGGCATCGATCGTATAGCGGCATATCTATTGTTTCCCCTGTGCGATCCATAGGTTAGTGACGGGCAGTTGGGGCACGGATCTTGAGACCTTGCAGACCCTGATGAAGGTGATGTCGTGCACAGGAATGTCATCCCATACTATGGCAAACAATCGGACCAGGAGCAGACAGCGTTGTTCACACCTGCTACGTGCCTTCTGCGCGCTGACGCTGTTATGTCTGCTGATCGTGGCGGTTCCCGCCCAGACGCGACCGGATTATGACAGTGCCCACCAGCGATACTCTAAGCAGGAAATCGGCCGGGCCATTGCATGGTACGCGAGGAAGTATCGTCTCGATCCGGCTCTGCTGCGTGCGGTGATCAAGACCGAATCCGATTTTAATCAGGAGGCCGTGTCTCGCAAAGGCGCGGTCGGCTTGATGCAGCTGACTCCGGATGCCGCGACGACCTTGCGTGTGAGCGATCGCTACGATTCGTTGCAGAACATCCGTGGAGGCGCCAAACAATTGCGGCATCTGCTGAATCTCTACCAGGGCGATCTTCCACTGGCCTTGGCTGCCTATAACGCCGGGGTCCATCGCGTGAAAGAACGGAAAGTGCCCCGTATTCGGGAAACCCGCACCTACGTGAAGAAGGTATTGCGGTACTACGAGCGGTTCCGGTCTCACCCGTCGCTTTCTCCCAAGAATGAAAAGAAGTAAGGGCGGACCCGATAGGCCACTCGTGACATCAAACATTACTTCATGAGCTGTTCTGCGTGACCAGTGATTCAGGATTCACGGATATTGTGCACAATGATGAGGTCACTACGAAGAGTGATGGTGTGAGATGGAGGCATCCTGATCACGGCATGGAAAGAAGGGGATCGCTACTGTGGATGGATGACCTGGGCTAGCGGCCTGTTAGAGCTTGGCTTTCATAATCAAGGCACGGATACGCTCTCGTTGGGCCGATCGGATTTCCGAAAATTCGAGACCGAAGGTCGCACCCTTTACCCACCGGACCAGGGCTTCATCGATGCGTACAGGCCATTCCTGATCTTGCAGGAACAGGGACAGGCGGAGCGTCATGCCAACCTGTACTTCGGTCAGTGAGGTCGCCTGACAGCCCCCTGTGGAGAGGTCGAGGATCGTCGCTTCTCCTTCAAAGTCATCTTCTCCAAAAAAGAATAGACGGCAACTCAGATTAAGACGGCGGCCTCGGCGCTCCGCCATTTCGGCTTCGTGGTCAGAGATGACAGCTCGGGCTGCTCTAGGGTCCTGCGTGGCCACGGAACACGTCCTTTCTCTTACGTAACGGGAACATGGTTACTTCGACTATGAAATAACTGTATCGGATTGATTGTCACCCTGCCTTCCTCAAGGGGAGTAACCCGGAAGGGGGGCGCACTGTGAACGTAGTATATCCAATTAGTGTCACGAGTACCCGATAGATTCGACTTTCCGTCGTACTCCCATCGGCTATGTATATGCTGCGAAGAAAATGCGCTTGACCTGCCTGGAACCGCTCTGCGACAAATGAGATTCTTTGAAAGAGGAGCAAGGCCATGATAAGACGGCAAATCAACCAACGAATGGCCCTATTAGCCCATTCAGAAATTCGAGCGATGACCCAAGCCTGCGTGCAGGCGAACGGTTTGAATATGGCACAGGGGGTCTGCGACACGCCGGCTCCGGCGGTGGTGATTCGAGCTGCTGCGCAGGCTATGGAACGAGGAAAGAATGTGTACTCGCGATTCGACGGATTGCCAGAATTGCGGCAGGCGATCGCCAAGAAGTTGTCGCAGTACAACGGCATCGTAGCCGATCCGGAAACGGACATTACCGTCAGCGCGGGAGCCACAGGGGCCTTTCATAGTGCCTGTCTGGCGCTGCTGACTCCCGGCGACGAAGTCATCCTGTTCGAGCCCTATTACCAATATCACATCAGTGCATTGCTGGCGGTTGAGGCGGTCCCGGTGATGGTGAAGATGCAGGCGCCCGACTGGACGTTTTCCGTGGCTGAGGTCGAGCGTGCGATCACGCCCCGCACCAAAGCGATTATCGTGAACTCGCCGGGCAATCCTTCAGGGAAAGTATTCAGCCGGCAAGAAATGGAAAGCATTGCCGCGATTGCTCAACAGTACGATCTGTTCGTGTTCACCGACGAAATCTACGAGTACTTTTTGTACGATGGCCGTACCCATGTGAGCCTCGCCACATTGCCGGGCATGGCTGATCGGACGATTACCATTGGCGGATATTCCAAAACGTTCAGCATCACCGGTTGGCGCATCGGGTATAGCGTCGCGGCAGCCCGATGGGCTCAGGCCATCGGAGCCATGAACGATTTGTTATATGTCTGCGCCCCGACACCGTTGCAGGCGGGAGTCGCGGTCGGCATCCAGGAACTTCCGGACTCGTTCTATCTCGACCAGGCACGCGACTATCAACGAAAACGAGATCGTTTCTGCC
>VFKF01000505.1 GCA_009885705.1 Nitrospira sp.
GTGCGCGACCAAATATCGGCGCGCGGCTGAAAGACTCGAAGAGAAGAACCGGACAGATCATGTGCTACAGAAACCGGACAAGTTAACTTGCTATCTACAGTATATTGCCTTTCCCAGCCTTGACACCTTCCCACGGACGGTCGTTCCATCACCGAGCTGATTCGTGATGGATGACACGAGCGGGAGCCCATGAAATCGAAGCAACTGACCAAATCGAAAGGGTATTTGTAGCCTAGATTGTCGGGTTTAGGATCACACGTCACACAGACCAGCAACAACGCGGATCTATAGAAAGCATGGGGTTACATCCCTCCCCCCTTCGGAGGTACTTCCTTATGGTCTGCCCCTTTCCCAAGGCGTCCTCTATGCTTGTCTCTAGAAGAACCGTCCACCACACCACGCGGTCAAGGAGGTACTCTCATGGCAACCATACTCGTCATTGATGATCAGGAACCAATACGCTCGCTCCTGCGTGTCGCGCTGGAAGGCGCTGGTCACGAAGTCCTGGAAGCGTCGAATGGCCGTCTTGGGCTTGAGTTGTATCGAGAGAAATCCGCAGACCTCATCATTACCGATATTGTCATGCCTGAGATGGACGGCCTCGAACTGATGTTGGAGCTGACCAGGGCCTTTCTCAACGTTAAAGTCATCGCCATCTCCGGCGGCCTAGAGAACGACGGTCCGCTCAACGTGGCCAAGCTGTTGGGTGCGCGTCAGACGTTTCAAAAGCCGTTAGATATGGAACAATTACTCAGTGCTGTGCGCTACGATTTGGTGCATTAGCGGGCACAGATGCCTTCTCGTCGACCCGCACGGTACGACTGCAGGGAGCAACGCGAGCCAATTTGATTCGGACACGCCAGGGCGTCGTAACGTTGTCTACCAGTTCGACGGGGACGTAATGAAGGTCTAGGAGGACATTCTGAGAGGTGCGCCTGTCACCATCGGCTGCAATCGACGGAAGGGCGGGCTAGACGTGCTTGTTCCCCTTGATCTTAAGGTGGCTGAGTCAACGATTGCCGCCGATAGTTCTTTGAAGCGTCGTCGATCCGATGACATGCTCGAGCAGTGTTCCGTGTGTGCGCTTGAAGTAACTAACCAGGTTCAGACGCAGCTTGAAAGTAAGTAAATCCCGTTCCCTCTGCTGAGCCTGTGTCTGCGTGGCTAGGCGTGGGGGTCCCCAAACAGGCCTCCCGCAAGCCCCCCCTCATCCTGTGCCACACCGCGTCGTCGATTTCTGTCACAGCCTGGCGCGGGTGTGTCTAAACGTACCAACCAAGGGACCCAATTGCAGGCCCCCCGTGTCTGAGTTCTCCCCCCCTTCTTCCTGGTTGCGTCTGGTTGCGGACTTGCGGAAATTCTGCCGAGTTGTTCACGCTTCTGCATCGTCAAGTCGTTGATCTTCTTGACTATCAAGGGGGTCAGATGAAATTCCGTATGCCCGCACCTCGCGCCCGTCGCGACTCGTTGGAACGGCAGACTGGCCCCGATTCTCATTCGCGCAGATTGCCGGGCGCCTCCAAGCCCGTATCCTGACGGTATGGGGAAACCGCTGCCGGACGAGACGATCTCTGTGGGTTTGTCTGTGCTGCCCCGCGGCACCGTGCGGGCGCGGACGGGTGGCCGTGGTGCGTCAGGCGTGCACGGCCCCAGAGGCATCCGCCGCGTCATGCCCCCACTGCATCCACCCGGATCCGGCTCAACTCGGACGAGGCGCTGGCGGAGGGGGGGGGTGCGGGGGCGGTTACGCGTGTGCCGGATAATCCCTCGTACACGTTACGTCTGGGGCGGGGCGGCGAAGAGCTGGGCGAGGGTGGTGACTAAACGCGAGGCCGTGACCGGTTTCAGGAGAAGGGTCGCCACGCCGGCTGCGAGGAGCTCGGCCTGGACGGCCGGGGCCAGGTACCCCGACGTCAGCACGA
>VFKF01000426.1 GCA_009885705.1 Nitrospira sp.
GTCAGATGGAACCCCTGCGCCGAATCCCCTGGGCCACCGGACCACGACGCATCGACAGTCGCCGTCAATTGACCCTCCGTGATATCCATCGACAGCGGCAGTCCCAGCAACATCTTGCTCAGCCGCCGCTCAGCGCCATCAAAAACAATCGGCCCGATCGTGCCATGCAACATTCCCGGCGCCGCGCTCAAGGGTTGTTCAAGCTTAGCCATAACAAGCGCCTCACGAAATGGCGCGTCGACACGAAGCTCTGCTTTGATTCCAGCTTGATTGGCCACAAACCTGACCGTCCAATCTGTCGCCGGCATCCCCCACGGAGCGACATCCACCGCCACTCCGTCCATCTGGAGCGTGCCCTGTGCATTCCAGGATGCCCCGTTCGTCTCGGCCTGTTGTACCCGCAAGGTCCCCTGAGCCAAGCGGACCGGCCGGCCCATCACACGCATGGCCGGGACTCGAACCGCCACCGTGGCAGGCCCGGCGCTGCAATGACTGGCAGCCAGATCGCACTGCACGGTCAAGGCCTCGGCCAGTTGTAAGGTGACGCTGGAGACGACCGCCGCCCCCTGCTCGATCTGCTTGGCCGTGACGGAAGACGACGGCAAGAGGATGCCCTTGACGTGCGTTCGAGCCAGCGTCACCGTTCCCCGGAACCCTCCCATTGCCTCCTTCGCCGAAAGAAGCTCCTTCACCGCCTTCGGAAGCGTGCCCTCGACCCGATAGGTCCCTTCCGCCAACACCAGCTCGTCCCCGATTCCTTCGGCCCGGCTGGTTTCAAACTCAGCTACCAACGGACCAGATGCCAGTCCATAGGTCACGTGCAGTGGCCCCTCCGCGATCATACGCAGCGGCCTGTTCGCCCAATACAGCTTCCCCTGCACCGGCTTCGTATTTTCAATCCGTACCGGCTGATCCCCACGCGGAAGAATCATCCTGACCACTTCCGGAATGATGCGGGGCTGCGCATTCACCGTGGCAGTCAGCAGCACACCGGGAGCCAGGGTCCATCCCACCTCCGTCGCATTCCCCGTGAACGTGCCCTCATAGGCGACCGTAATATCTTTCGCCACCTCCTTCAACGCGGGCAGCGTCATCTGCACTTGAACCTGTCCATCCAGATGCGTACGGGAATCCTCCTGCAGCGAAGCCAATGAGGCATCAGCCGCCGCAGTGCCGGCCCAACGCACCGCGACATGCCCCGTCACCTTCCCCAACTCCGGACCGATCGGGACGAGCAGCGCGATAAACGGCGCCAACTCACGGACATTAACCTCTAACCGCCCATTAACCTGAATCGTCTGGCCGTCAGGGCGCGCCTGAGACTGCCATGACACAATCGGCACCGCCTGAGGCCGCTGAGACACCAAGGTAGCAGACCAGGTACTGGCCGACTGCCCCGTCACCGTGAGTCCATAGGTCGCGGTGTCGCGCCCCTGAAACGATA
Organism: Nitrospira sp.; assembly: GCA_009885705.1. GTDB lineage: Bacteria > Nitrospirota > Nitrospiria > Nitrospirales > Nitrospiraceae > Palsa-1315. The sequence continues at coordinate 1,445 of VFKF01000426.1, forward strand.
GGTGGCCTCCGAGCTCGCCATCCCGATACATCACCACACCGGAAATCGTCACCCGGCGGAGAGGCCCCGTCGCCTGTTCACGGAAAATAGTCACCCGGTCCAGGTGTAGTTCATCAAAGGGAAGAATGGGCAGGCCTCGCAAGAGATCGCCGGCGGTCAAGAGGGTCCAGGGCGAGTCTTCACTCTCCACTCGGCCTCGAATGGCTCCTCCTTCCTCGCCACGTTCAGACGGCTGAAGATTCAGAATCTGGATGGCCATATAGGGAAGCGACACCCGATCGACATGTCCATGAATCAATTCCGGCACCCGATACTGAATCTCCGCATTCGTCAACGACACCATGACACTTTCACCGGCCAAATCCTGTTGGAACGACACGACGGGAATGTGCATCCCGCTCCAGCCTGGATACCCCAGTTGGATGATGACGTGTTTGTAGCCATACTGGCGGAGTCCCTGAGCCAACAGATACGAGGCCGTCAACGGCAGGAGCAGATAGAGACTCACCAGGGCGACTAACCCGAGGAGCAGCGCAATCTGATATCGATGCGTCAGCATAGGTTCCTGTTCAGCAAATAAATCCTCTTGCGACCGTTGTCAGATAATCA
>VFKF01000488.1 GCA_009885705.1 Nitrospira sp.
CGATGATATAGCCGGTCGGATGATAGGTCTTGCGCTCCCCCTCAACGCCGCCCTCGCGGAAGCTAAAGGTTGTGGCCACTGTGCCATCCTGGGCCATGCGATAGGACTCTATGGCGTTGTAGGCATTCGTCTCAATAAAGGTTGGAATATTGGCGATGACATACCAGTCCCCCATGAACCGCTCCAAGTCCACGGCCGTCGCGGTGTGAATGGGTGGTGGGCTGCCGCAGGCTGCGAGTACGAGCAGAACAAGGGGCATGAAAAATGATGGCCTCACAGATGACATGGGGTCCTCACAGGAGCATATAGCGAAGGGTGTCGCCCCTCTTCGTGGTGGATTGCAGCGCGACCCATCTGCCGTTCAAGGTGTACCAGAGATCGACCGCAAACTTATCCGTAACGATCCGGCGGTGGATGGCTCGCGTCGGGACTCCCTGCACGGGGATCGTCTCTTCACCCACCGCAAGAATAGACACCGGCTGATGTTCGCCGGTCTGTGAATTCAGCAATCGTTCGCCCTTGATCCACTCAGGGTTCCAGTAGGCAAAGGTTTTGATACATCCCTCGCCAATCCAGTTCCCGGCCTGTGTCTGCACCTGCAACTGCCCGTTCCGAAAGATTCCGTGTACGAAGAAAGAATCGCCGTTATCATCCGTCTCCGCGCGAATCTCGCGCAGGCACGTTCCCTCCCATGTTTCGACGTTGGTATGCCGATAGGTGTAGACCGTGATGTATAGGAACTTGACCGTGAACTGCGCGTCTACCCGGACCTGGGTCCGGTCGCCTTCCGAAGAGACGTCAAAGCGCTGGCGCCCGATTTCATCCTTGCCGAGGAAGACCTTGAAGTCATAGGTCTGCGAGCTGGCGCTCCAAGCCTGTTGGGAGGCGCTTCCAAGGCATGTCAGGAATCCGAGAAAGGCCATCGAGATACGAAACCCACTGGTCACGGAACATGCGCTAATCATGACGTCTGTTTCCTGGAATGGAGGCCTGCATACCCTGTTTCGGCGGACCGGGAATGAAGGCATTGGTCCTGGCGATGTACGCTCGATACGCCGGTCTCCGCTCGACGATGGTCTGCTCCATCAAGGTCACGCCTGAGAATTTCAAGAGCATATAGGTGAGGAGCAGGGGCCCCGCGACGGTCCACCAGGCCCCGGCCGGCAGCGCAAAGAGGGAGAAGCCCCACCAGATGAGGCACTCGCCGAAGTAGTTGGGATGCCGTGTGTAGCGCCAGAGGCCGCGGTCCATCACCTTGCCGTGGTTCGCCGGATCGGCCTTGAATCGTGACAGCTGCCAATCTCCGACGCCTTCGAAGATCATGCCGGCGGTCCATACCGTCACCGCGAGTAGATCGAATGCCCCCCCATCGACCGGTACGGTGAGAGCCGGCCACAGAGGCATGGAGATGATCCATGCCAGTCCAGCCTGAAACCAGAAGATGAGGCCAAGACTCTTCAATGCGAAATTGGGTTCGTATTTCTGGCGGATGTCTCGATAACGCCGGTCCTCGGGCTCACCCCAGTTGCGATGGATGATATGACCTGACAGGCGCACGGCCCACAGCACAACCAGCGTCAGGATGAGCGTCGTCCGTCCCGTATAGAGCTCCGCACCGGTGGCGTACACCGTTGCGGCGGCGAGGAGCATCAAGGCCCACACGCCGTCCACGATGCTCACATCGCGCTTGAGGACGCTGACCATCCATGTCAGCGTCGCCAGACCCAGCGTTGAAAGCAGTCCTAAGAAATAGAGCGATAGACTCATGTCGTCTTCTTCTCCAGCAGGCCGGCATAGCCGTCAAAGCGAGCCGACAACGCCAGCAGCAGCGGCGTCAGCACCGCCCAGCCGATGGCCAGAGCTAACAGACCCGCGGGCATATTGCCGAATTCCAGCGCGCCCAGGCGGAGGCCGCCATAATAGGCGGCAGGACCTCCGGCGGCTCCAAACACAACCGCGATGACCCAGTGCCCCCTCATCCAACGCAACGAAACATTCAAGAGGGTTGCGAAGAGCCCCCACAACGCCACGATCCAATAGGGGGCAATGTTTTGGATCATGATTCCCGAGGAATATTGAAGCCATCCCTGCCATACCAACAGGCTATCGAAGACGAGTCCCAAGGCGAGTGCCAGGAATACCAGCTTGAGCTCCGCCATTGGCAGGGCAGCGCGGAGCACATGCGCGACCACCACCCCTGTCGTCACCAGCACGCCGATCCAGGGCTGGTGCGCCGAGGCGCTCCACACGCACGCAAACCAGCCGATCTGAAAGAGCACGAAGTTGCTCAGGATCATCGTGGTGTTCATCTTCATGAAGCACTCGCCGCCGGTTTTTCGAAGAGATAGTGACTGACCCCCCATTGTCGGCCCTCTTCATAGCCGAACAGCTCGGCACAGGCCATAAAGAAGATACGCCACCTCCCCCACCAGGCTCGCGCGTGGGCCTTGCCGTAGACATGCTCGATCACGGGCCAGAGTGTCTCGCGGGCGGCATCCATATTGGTCAGCCAGGCGTTGGCCGTCTTCTCATAGTGCGTGCCGTCCCACCGCCAGCGGGCCACACAGGCGAGTTGGTCCTGACAGGCCAGTGGCAGGCCATCGCTGGGCATCATCCCGCCCGTGAAAAACTGACGACTCATCCAGTCGGCGGGCCCCCGGTCTTCGAACAAGTACGAAGTCGCGCGATGCACGAACACGTGCATGAAGAACTGGCCGCCCGGTCTCAGCCATCGTCGGACGCGCGCAAAGAGGTCAGGCCAGTTACGCATGTGTTCGAACATTTCCACCGACACCACCCGATCGAATTGCCCGGGGTCGATCTCGAACGTGTTCATGTCGCAGGTCACCACCCGAACCCGGTTCTGTAGGCCGCGTTCTCTGGCCTGGGCCTCGATGTAAGCCCGCTGCGAGCGGGAATTGGAGACCGCCGTGATACGGCTGTCGGGGTAGTGCTCCGCCATCCACAACGTAAGGGAGCCCCAGCCGCATCCGAGCTCCAGAATCGTCTGCCCATTCATCAGGCCCGCATGCAGGCAGGACTCACGCAGACCGGCAGCTTCTGCTTGGTCTAGGGTCGTCGCGTTGGCGGGCCAGAATGCGCTGCTGTATTTCAGGTGAGGCCCGAGGACCTGCCGGAAGAACTCAACCGGGACCTCGTAGTGCTGATCATTGGCTTTCTCCGGCACCACGGCGATGGGCGAACGGCGCATCTCCTCGATAAATCGCGTTTCCTGCCGTGCTGCTGTTCGAGCGTCACCTGACCGGATCTCCCGAAGGCGCTGCTTAAGCAACTGCTGAATTCCCCATCGAGTCGCCACATCAGGAAACAATCCCTGTTCGGCCAGGTTCAATGCAAGACTCGTGAAATGTTGCATAGGCTTAGTCTCCAAGCAGAGGCGCGCATCCGGATGTCGTCTTAGCCATCGTCATGAAAACCGCTTCACCTGCTCTGCCAGCGTGCTCGCGACAAGTTTCAAATCGAACGGCCAGGCGTAACGCAGTTCGACCCCTGGATACAGCAGCCGTAAGTGATCGAGAATTTCAGGAATCTCCACTTCCGAATGTGAGCCGCCAGGCGTGAACATCGTCGTGGTGACGGTAATGTGGGTCGCCCCCTTCTGGACCAACTCCTCCACTGACGCTTCCAAGGTCGGCGCACAGAACTCGTTGTAGGCCACGGCGAATAAGACATCTCCCAGGTTGGCTCTCAACTGAGCCGCCACCGACTCAAGTCCCGACTGATAGGGGTCTGTTTCAGGGGTCCTCGGCATCTGGCGTATCTTAGTATCCAACTCGATTTCTTCCGCCGACGCCGGCATCTTTGCGGCACGCCGCTGACCCTCCAGCCGTTTCAGTTTCGTCACTAATTCCTGTGGACAGCCCTTGGGAATGCCGCCATGACCAACTAGAATCACTCCTCGTGTCGTTGCCGCCATTTCATGACTCCTCTTGTTGATACTTGCGTCTGTTATCTCTCACCGTGAACTAGTTGTAGCCTCAAGGTACTCTTGCAGATTGGTCTTCCCGTAACGACTCCCCGGATACACCGTTCGAATGAATCCTGCCACCAGGGCCATCACCTTCTTCACCGCGGGGGTCTTCTCAGGATCTGTGGCAGGCAAGAGCCGCACCGTGATAGCCTTCTCGTGCAATTTGAGCTGTACGAAAAAATTGCACGCAACACCCTGCTCGATCGCGATCGACTCCAGGAGTGCTTCTTTGCCGCTTCGTCCCAGGTAGCATTCCTGCACTTTCAGAATATCGGTTCCCGCCCGCTGAATGATCGGGGTGAAGGCCTGATAGACGCCCTGCAGATCTCCGGCTTCTTCTATGACGACATGTGGCATGGTGGTTCCTCTCTACACATGGTTACGCAACATGAGCTCCTTCGGATGCGGATTCAGATAGACCTGATCGCGAATGTAGCTGACGTCAAAGATGCGGACGTAGTGCTTGATTAGCGTCAGAGGGACTACCAGAGGCGTGAGGCCACGATGATAATCGCCGATCACGTCCAGCAGCTCGGCTTTTTCCTGGGCCCCTAATCGGTCCTTGAAATAGCCCAGGATGTGCTGGAGCACGTTCACGTGCTTGCGTACCGTCGCCTTCATGGCCAAGGCTTTCATGAACAGTTCCCCATACCGGTGGGCGAGTTCCTTGGGACGGTACTGCTCCGCCTGACCGACGAGCCGCCCAAGGACTTGGTACTGCTGCGGGCTATGGGCCATCAACAGATACTTGTGGATCGTATGGAACTGCACCAGGGCCTGCCTCGTCACTCCGGTCTGTAGAAGATCCTGATACCGTCGATAACAAAACACGCGTTCGATAAAATTCTCCCTGAGCGGCGCATCATAGAGCCGCCCTTCCTCCTCGACCGGAATCAGCGGGAACTGCTCGATAAAGGCCCGCGCGAACAGCCCGACTCCGTTCCGGTTGGGCATTCCATGCTCATTGTAGATACGAACTCGCTCGATACCGCAGCTCGGCGAACCCTTCTTAAAGACGTACCCGGATAAATCAAGCTCCATGAGTTGCGCGATACGATTCGTGGTCAACGTTTCCAGTGCGCGCGTGTGATCAGTCCCACTCTTGATCGTCAGGAGTCGGGGATTCTGAGGATCGCCGACCAGCCGCATCGCCTCGCGAGGAGTGCCTAGTCCTGCTTCAACCTCCGGACAGAC
>VFKF01000207.1 GCA_009885705.1 Nitrospira sp.
GGATTATCCTGACCCTCGACCCCTTGCGCTCCCTCCCTCACCCCGGCAACAGTCCCGCATCTCTCCAACCCCTTGCCCCGATGCCGACCGATCTCGCACGCACAGATGCATGAAGACCGCACCGGTCCGGCATCTGAGATATCGGCATTCACCTTGACTCCCCGAAGGCAGCATGGTATTCGCACCAGGTGACGATGCATCGAAGAAGGACAGACCTCAGATGATTGGAATCTGCCAGCCATCTCTTCACAGGCTTCAGCACTGCATCCGTGACACGCTCTACGCCGGCGTAATCGTTGGCACCCTCCTGGGCCCCGTCCATGCCGAAGAGTCGCCGGCCACTCCTGCAATGACCTCGTCCCCGGTCGCCGATACCCCAGCTACAGGTGAACCAGCCACGATCGATCCCTCAATCACGTTGCGCGGCTCCGTCTGGCGAACCAAAGCTGGAATCGTCTTTCTCAAGACCCCGATCGGACTGTTGTCCCTCAGCTCTAAAACAACGCTGAAAGATCTCAAGGCCTCGCACGAAGTACGCTTGTGGGTACATGGGCGCCATACCGTCGTCGAGATCCGAAAAAGGGCAGACGGATCGTTGGTCCATCGCTATCTCAGCGGGCCCATGACAGCCGGAACTGGTGATCCAAAATCCTTCCAATGGTGGGGGCCCGACGGTGACCTGACCATCCAGCTCGGCACAGAGGACGAGCGGCTTTCGAGCTATCACGAGGGAGATCTGCTGACCGTCGAAGTCGACGACGCCAATAGCCTCCGAGGAGTCCACGATCTACAGTTCGATCTCCAAATCAGCCAAGCCCCGCCGACCGGAGCCGATGTGCAACTGCTCCTCTCGGGAACTGTGACCAAGCTCAAATCCAACTTCGTCTTTATTCGCACTCCCATCGGCCTGGTCATGCTCAATTCAAAGATCGGAGTGCCTCACGTGAAGGTGGGACAACCGTTGACCGTACGCATCGACCATGAGCATGTGACCGTCACGCTCCCCTCGACAAAACCCGCAACGCCACGACCCGGCGCCGCAACCAACCGCTGACCCTCGGCCTTTACACCATTCGGCCTTGACCGAATAATTGAACGCTGACGTGAGTATTTTTTGTGCACCGTTCATCGCTCATCGTTCAACGTTTCCCAACTGGCGGCCTATTCAACGTCCTGCCAAGTTGGCTTGACAGGCCTCAACCAAGCCCCTAGACTCCGCGCCAACCATGCGCACCCCCGCAAAAAAAACGTCGCTTCAACCCCCTGCCACGCAAGAGTCGGACGGATTTGATAAGCTCTACCGAGACCATGTCGACCTCATCTATCGATATGCACACCGGTTATGCGGCGAAACGGAGTCGGCCAAGGATCTCGTACAAGAGACCTTTCTCAATGCCTACAGAGGACTCAAAGATTTTCGCGGCGAGGCACGGGTTTCCACCTGGCTCTATACCATCGCCTCACGGGCCTGCATACGGATGCGGCGCAAGCGCAAAGGGGAGCCCCAGCACGAGTTATCGCTTGAAGAGTTCGTGCCCACATCGGAAGGGGAATTTCGCCTGCAGATCCCCATGGAGGGTCTCAGTCCCGAAGAGGCGCTGCAGAACAAAGAGCTCCGGCAGGCCCTCGACCAGGCGATCGACAAATTGCCGAAGAAATATCGAATGGCCCTCGTGCTCCGCGATATGGAGGGGTTGAGCGCCAAGGAGGTGGGATCCATCATGGGTTTGAACGAACGAGCCGTCAAATCGCGATTACACCGGGCCCGCTTATTTGTGCGGCGAGAACTCAGCGCCCGCGGCATCACCAACCACGATGACCACAAGTCGGGAGGCTTGGGCTCATGACGAAGAAAAAAACTGCGGCGCCAAAAAAACGGTCCAAGCCATCGTCTCATCGCCATACGCCAGGCCAGGGCCATTGCGTAGATCTTCTCCGGCAGTTATCCGCCTATATCGACGACGAACTCCCGTCCGACATCTGCCGGGAAATACGCACACACCTGGGCGCCTGTCCGAACTGCGAAGTCTTCATTGCCTCGCTTCGGCAAACCGTCACACTCTGCCGACATCGCCCGGTCCCGCCGTTGAAGTCCAGCGACCGTGTAAGCATGCGCCGGGCGATCCTCGACGCCGCCAAGACGCAGTAAAGACAACGACTTTTTCAACAGCCTACCAGCGGTGAATCGGCCCCCCTGGCCCCTTTCAGATCCTTCCAGCTGCATGGTACAGTACCGACTTCTTCTCGACCTTTATCCTAGGGGGAGCGTACGACATGATGCGCCTGCAGATTCTCCAACATCGCCGATTCACGATCCTGTTTCTTGCTGGAACCCTGTCGATGGTCA
>VFKF01000361.1 GCA_009885705.1 Nitrospira sp.
ATCTGTCCCTCCCGGATGCCTTCGGTCTTCCGACTGTCAGACAAGTCCACGCCACAAGTCCAACAATCCCGGTGGTCGTCCTAAGCGGTGTCAGCGACCAAAGCCTGGCGCTTCAAGCCGTTCAACAGGGGGCGCAAGATTACCTCGTCAAAGGACAGGGCCATCCCGAACTGCTCGCTCGCGCCGTCCGTTATGCGATAGAACGGAAACGCTCAGAAGAGCGCCTGACCTACCTCGCGCAGTACGATCACTTGACCGGGCTGGTGAATCGCAGCCTCTTTCGCGATCGGCTGATTCAAGCCATGGCTCGAAGCAAACGACTCCAACAGCCAATTGGCCTCATGCTCCTCGACCTCGATCGGTTCAAGGCCGTGAATGATACCTTCGGGCACGACATGGGCGACGACCTGCTTAAGGCCGTATCGGAACGTCTCAAGACCTGTGTGCGTGAAGTCGATACCGTGGCCCGGATGGGCGGGGACGAATTCACCATTATCCTGGAAGGTGTTTCCTCTGACCAGAATATTTTGGTGGTGGCGAAACGCATCACGGAGTCGATCGCCACGCCGTTCGAACTACAGGGCCATCACATCTCCATCGGAGTCAGCATTGGCGTGACGATTTATCCGCACGACGATCATCCCGTCGACGAATTACTAAAACATGCCGACACGGCAATGTATCGAGCAAAACAGCATGGCGGTAACAGCTTTCACCTCCACGAAGCCACCGAGACGCACGTTCCGAATCTCTCCGCATAACGGAGCCACAGGCTTCCATCCTCCCCAACTTTCTCTTTTTCATTCTACGCACCCAGTCTGGATGGCAGGTATCCTCGCCCCCCTATCTCGTTACCGTCCGATGTCACCCAGCGGTTGGTCTGTCACGATCAAGGCTCCTCGCGGATTGGGGGCAAGAGTATTTGAGGTCTCAAGCGCCTCCCGACCAGGAGTCGGATGAGAGTCTGGAGTCATCACAAGCCCCCAATGCTGATTCTCACTGCAGGTATTGTCGACGAGAAGCGCCTCCGCGTGATGGAAAAGGAGAATCCCGCTCAGCATGTTTTCACGGCACTGGTTCCTGACAAGCTCCGGATGGCTTCCTGAATCCCGAACCGCAATGCCGAAATGGTGGTTGCCTTTGCAGACATTGTCGGCAATCCTCGGCTGTGCTCCGGCAAACACAAATATCCCCG
>VFKF01000373.1 GCA_009885705.1 Nitrospira sp.
GAATGAGTCGAAGACGCCGCCGTTCGTGATCGAAGACGATGCCGAAGTGACGGAGTCAATCCGGCTGAAGTACCGCTATCTGGATCTTCGGCGCCCAAGGATGCAGCATATCCTGAGTCTTCGGCATAACATCATGCAGGCCGTCCGTGGATTTCTGAATGCAGAACGATTTCTCGAAGTGGAAACGCCGATTTTGACCAAAAGCACGCCGGAAGGCGCGCGGGACTATTTGGTGCCGAGCCGGGTGAACCCTGGTCAATTTTATGCGTTGCCGCAGTCGCCGCAGCTATTCAAGCAGGTGCTCATGGTGAGCGGAGTCGATCGCTACTATCAGATCGCGCGCTGCTTCCGCGACGAGGATCTGCGCAACGACCGGCAGCCGGAATTTACACAGATCGACGCGGAACTGTCCTTTGCCGACCGCGAGCAAGTCATGAGCTTGATGGAGCAGATGATCGTCACGGTATTCCGTGACGCGGGCGGTGTCCAACTGCCGACTCCCTTTCCGCGCATGACCTATGCCGAGGCGGTGGGCCGCTACGGATCGGACAAGCCGGACCTGCGCTTCGACATGCCGCTGCATAATGTCACTGCCTTTGCGGCGGCCAGCGAGTTCAAGGTATTCAAGGAGGCGGCGACCAAGGGCGGGATCGTGAAGGCGTTGATCGTCAAAGGCGGCGCGGCCACTCCTCGGAGCCGGATCGATGCGCTCGGTGAGATGGCCAAGACCTTCGGCGCCAAGGGGCTGGCCTGGTTGAAGATCACCCCCGAAGGGCAGCTGGAGTCCGTCATCGCCAAGTTTCTGGATGCCAAGGCCTTCGCAGCGGCCCTTCCTGAGGCTAAGCCGGGAGATCTCGTCCTCTTCGGTGCTGACAAAGCCGCCATTGTCCACGATGTGCTGGGTCGCATCAGGCTTTCACTCGGTGAGGAGTTGAAGCTGATCGATACCACGGCTTGGAAGCCCGTCTGGGTCACCGAGTTCCCCTTGCTGGACTATTCGCCGGAAGAGAAGCGGTATATCTTCATGCACAACCCGTTCGCCGCGCCAATGGACGAGGATCTGGCCTTCCTGGATTCTGAACCGCTCAAAGTACGGGCGAAGGCCTACGACATGGTGCTCAACGGCAGCGAAATCGGCGGCGGGAGTATCCGGAACCATCGGAGCGATATCCAGCTGCGCATTCTCGATCTGCTCGGCATCAACAAGGAGCAGTCGCAAGCGAAGTTCGGGTTCTTGCTCGATGCGCTCGAATTTGGCGCGCCTCCGCACGGCGGGATTGCCTTCGGGCTCGATCGGCTGATCATGTTGTTGGGACATGCCGACTCGATCCGCGACGTGATCGCATTCCCCAAAACGCAACGGGCCCAATGTCCGCTGACCGATGCGCCATCTTCGGTCAGTTCGGATCAATTAAAGGAATTGCGCATCAAGCTCGACCTCGTCGAGTAGGGAGGAGTCATCCGTCCCATGGCAGGCAATTCGTTCGGTCACATCTTTACCGTCACGTCATTCGGCGAGAGCCATGGTCCCGCGATCGGCTGTGTCGTGGATGGCTGCCCGCCCGGTATGGCCCTCTCGGTCGATGACATCCAGCAAGACCTTGATCGGCGTAAGCCTGGCACCTCCAGACACGTCACGCAACGGCAGGAATCCGACACAGTCGAGATCCTCTCCGGTGTCTTTGAAGGCAAGACCACCGGCACGCCTATCGCGCTACTGATTCGAAACGAAGATGCCCGCAGCAAGGACTACGGCAACCTGGTCGATACCTTTCGCCCCGGTCACGCAGACTACACCTATTGGCAGAAGTACGGGATTCGCGATCATCGCGGCGGGGGACGATCCTCTGCCCGCGAAACGGCCGTGCGAGTGGCGGCAGCGGCGATTGCGAAGAAATGGCTTAACGAAACGTATGGCGTCGTGATCCGTGGCTATCTCAGCCAACTCGGGCCGCATGAGGTGCCATTTAAGAGTTGGGACGGCGTGGGAGCCAATCCGTTTTTCGTGGCTGATCCCGCTGCAGTAGCCAAGCTGGAATCGTTCATGGATGAGCTGCGCAAGGCCGGCGATTCTGTTGGCGCTAGGATCACGACGGTTGCCGAGCATGTGCCGGTCGGCTGGGGCGCACCGGTCTATGCCAAGCTGGACTCAGATTTGGCTGCGGCCATGATGAGCATCAATGCCGTGAAGGCCGTGGAAATCGGCGCGGGGTTTGCCTCCGTCACGCAACGTGGCTCCGAGCATGGAGACGAACTGACCCCGGAAGGGTTTGTGACGAATCATGCCGGCGGTATCCTCGGCGGTATTTCCACGGGGCAGGATGTCGTGGTCACGATCGGGATTAAGCCGACGTCGAGTATCCGTGTGCCCCGCCGCTCCATCGACAAGCAGGGGAATGCCGTGACGGTCGAGACCAATGGCCGCCATGATCCCTGTGTCGGTATCAGAGCGACACCGATTGCCGAAGCGATGATGGCGCTGGTGATCATGGACCATGCTCTCCTCCATCGCGCGCAGAATGCCGATGTGAGGACGGCAACACCAAAGATTGCCGGTTCTTCGAAGAAGGGCCGTTCCTCCACGAACAAGACATCTACCGCGAAGATCAATCCAGACCCTGCCGAAGCGTAGTCCCGGGCGACGCAAACGATTCCTGTTCTTTTAAACGCTACATAGTCTGTGCAAGACACTGTTGCGGTTCACGAGGAGAGTAGCCGAATGATGGAAATCTATACAGATGGCGCCTGCAGCGGGAATCCTGGGCCAGGCGGCTGGGGCGCGTTGCTGCGTATCGGCGATGCCGAAACGGAACTCTGCGGCGGGGAGCCGGCGACGACGAACAACCGCATGGAGCTGCTCGCGGTGATCGAGGCGTTACAGTCGCTCACGGAGCCGGTGGAAGCGCATGTCTACACCGATTCGCAGTATGTCCAAAAAGGCATCAGTGAATGGATCCATAACTGGAAGCGACGGGGCTGGAAAACTGCGAGCAAAGAGCCGGTCAAGAATGAGGATTTGTGGCGTCGTCTCGATGCGTTGGTTTCAGGTCACAAGCTCCAGTGGCACTGGGTGAGGGGCCATAACGGTCATCTGGAGAACGAGCGGGTGGACGCATTGGCTCGCGCCGGCCTGGAGCAGTCACGCCGCGCTGGCAAAGCGGTCGGTGGTCCAGTCGGCCGGTAGGGCCCTGTTACGCTAGTATGCGAGATAGGTTAGCCGTTGACCTCCAAGTGTTTCTCTATGACGAACTCTCCTCCAATTCTCGACATTCAGCATGCGACGGTTTATCGGGGGGACACCTGTGTCTTCAGCGATTTCTCGTTGTCGCTTCAAGAGGGTGACCATGTCGCCATCCTCGGGCCGAACGGGGCAGGCAAGTCGACCCTCCTGAAATTGCTGGCTGGTGAAGTCCATCCCTTCCCGCATGATGAAACCCATATCCGTGTGTTCGGCGAAGAACAGTGGAATGTCTGGGATGTCCGCAAGCGCTTAGGGATGGTGTCGCACGACTTGCAGCATCAGTACATGGACAATGTGATCGGATTGAAAGTCGTGTTGTCAGGTTACTACGCGAGCATTGGGACCTATAAGCACCAAGACTTTAGCTATGCGCAAATGGCCCGCGCACATGCTGTGCTGGAAGAGCTCGGGATCGGTTTCTTGACCGAGAGGAAGTTCTCTGACATGTCGACTGGCGAACAGCGGCGCTGCCTGCTGGGTCGTGCGCTGGTGCATGACCCGACTGCGTTAGTGCTGGATGAACCCACCAGTGGACTCGATCTGACGGCGACGTTTCACTATTTGGATCTCGTTCGTTCCCATATACAAAAGGGAAAAACGTTGCTGCTGGTGACCCACCATATTCATGAGATCCCGCCTGAAGTCGAGCGGGTGATCCTGTTGAAGCAAGGGAAGGTGCTGCTGGACGGCGAGAAACGAGCTGTCCTCACAGAAGCCAACCTCAGTATGTTGTTCGACTGCCCAGTATCGTTGGCTCAGGCTAATGGCTGGTATCAAGCTCTGCCAGGGCACAGCGCACCGCACTGAATTCTTTCATCCTCCTCCCAGGGTGACCGTAAAGGTCAAATCTGCATCGATGCGACGCACTTTCACGGAGACTTTCTGCCCCGGCGTCGTTCGCTCAATGAGATAGTTTTTCAGATGGGCTGCGTCGTTGATCTCGGTGCCTTCGATGGCAATGATGATGTCGTGTTTCTGAATGCCGGCTTCTTTGGCCGGTTCGGACAGGTCCTTCACCGCCATGCGCCACTTGGTGCCGTCCTTCACTGGCATCATGTGAATGCCCATCTTTGAGAAGGTCAGGGGTTTCCCTTCCAGGGCCGCGTTCACGATTCGGTTGGCCAGAATCGCCGGAATGGCAAAGGCCATGCGGCTGCAGCGCGCGGTGGAATCGTCTCGCTCGGTTTGGATGATGGCGTGCATGATTCCAACCACGTCTCCCTTGTCATTGAAGAGTCCGCCGCCCGAGTTGCCGCTGCAGGCGGCCACGTCGGCCTGGATCAGCCTGGTGTCTACCGTTTGGAGGAAGGTGTTCGTATTGCCCAAGTGGCCGAAGGACATGGTCGGGCCCCAACCCATCGGATATCCGACGGTGAAGACTTCCTGGCCGGCTAGTACGTCACCGGAGGCGAATGAGGTGGTAGCGCGAAGCTTGGCGCGATGGGCTTCTGCGAGGCGATAGACGACGACGTCCATGAAGGCACTGTCTCCAACCAGGTCTGCCGGGAGTTCGTGGAGATCGGTGGTCAGGATATGAATCTGTTTCTGAATGACGGGTCCCGTGGTGACATCCTGTTTCTCTGCTGCATGACGGGCGGTGACGATGTAGCCGTCGCGCAGGTGAAATCCGGTTCCGCGGACGAGAATCTTTCCCGGTATGTTGGGGCTGCGTTGATCCTGTGTGTCTTCGAGAATGCCGA
>VFKF01000549.1 GCA_009885705.1 Nitrospira sp.
CACCTCAACAAGCGATAGCTCGGACTTGTCATCCAAGAGTTCATCGATGCGAACGATCAGCTGCGATATAGGGTGAAGCCAGGTAAACCAAGGATCGTTCAACACCAAGTGCAGCAGCTCGCTGGTTGACTCGACGCGGCCATTGATGCGTTCGTAGGTGACTTGTTCTGCCAGAATGAGGGCCTTATGGAGCCCCAAGAGTCCTCCGCGCACCTCAAGGAGTCTCGTCCGGAGCGGGCAGGATTGCTTGGTTCTGGTTTTGTGAGAGACAGATGCCATGAAATTATTTTAGCAGGTTATTTTAAAAATGGTGGCCGTCGAGTGTTTTTTTCGAAGGCCGATCTCCGTCATGATGTGCCTATCGGCAGATTGAATTCTATTCTGTAGTGTCATGAAACGGTCGTGCGCTGGCAAGAGGCGAGTGGCGTGCGCCGGAGGACGTTAGGCGGCTTTTGCCAAGAGAACGCGCGTGACTTGGAAATGGGCGAGCACGACGTCAGGGGCTCGATTGAGCGCCTCGTAGTAGGCACGCTCGAATCCGTCGCCCTCAATCGAGGGGCGGGTCAAGGTGCGTACCTCGGACACCAGGTGTTGGACATTGTCACTCGTGATGTCGAAGGCGTCGTCTTCGAGAAGCTGATCGATCCGGACCAACAGATCCAAGAGGGGGCAGAGCCAGGTGAACCAGGGGTCTTTGAGCACCAAGTGAATAAGCTCGTCCGTCGAGTCGACGTGGCCATGGATGCGTTCGTAGGTGATCCGCTCCGCCACAATCAAGGCGCTATAGAGCGACAAGAGTTTCTGGTGCACCTCTCGCATCGTGTGGCGCAGAGGATCTGGGTGGGGAGCCCGGCTGGATCGTGAGGTCGTTGCCATAGGATAAGTGTAGCAGGCTCCTTGTGCCAGGAGAGATGCCGGATCGTTCGGGACGGTCACCCCTCGAAGTAGACCACGACGGTGGCCTTCTGGCACGAGCAGCAGGCGCCTTCTTTCGTCATCGGAACCTTGCCGTCGCTTTCCGCTGCTTTGATCTGAGGGTCCTGTGTCCGTCCCACCTTGTTGTAACAGTCGCTGCAATAGGTTGCTGTCTGTCCCATCGTCCCTCCTTGGACTCTGTTGCACAGTGTATTGCGCTGCGTTGAACCGCTCGGAATACGGAGCGAATAAGTGCGATGATACAGACCATATTGTTGAAGTATAGCGTCTGTTGCGGATTTGGCTAGCAGGATGCTGAAAAATCCTGCCAGCGGCGTTCTCGCATCGTTCAGATCCTCAACGTACCCTACGGGTACGCCTCGGCCCTTCACTCGCTGCGGCCTTGCTGGACAGTCTTTTTGAGCATCCTGCGCGGTGATCTTTCGTGGTTTGGAGGGGCCGCTGTGCGAGGTTTTGGGAACGACGAACCAGGAATTTCGAACTTCTGGCTAGGGCTCGATGCGAGTGGCGAATTGCGTGAACAATTCTCCCGCGAGGTAGCTGGTATTGGCTGGGTCGATGGTGCCCTTGCGGCGAAGATAGTCGTTGAGGATTCGGCCATCGTCGGTTTTATGGACATGGGGGAAGGCGAGATTCATATGGTACCGTTCAACGGCGCCGGCGACGCGGCTGATGAAGACGACGGTGCCGTCCTGGTCCTGCCGCTCGACGATTCCGACGTGTGTCAGAGGGTCGTTCACCTTGCCGTCTCTGTTGAAGTCCCAGGTGTTGTCGAAAAACACGAGGTCGCCTGGATGGACTGTGGGGCCCTGGTGGAACGTGCCTTGTTGGCGTATGTGGGCATGGATGATCCGGACCCCGTTGGCGTGACGGGTGCTGGGTCCGCCTTGATAGAGATCGATTCCATGTTTGAGATAAATGGCGCGAGTGACTCCGGCGCAGTCGTAGGCGATGCGGCGGCCATTCACGTCGATGGTGCGGGCGCCGATGAGCTGCGTGGCGGTGCGGACGACGGCCGTTTGACGGGGCGTCGCCTCCACCGTCCTGCAGCATTCCTGGCTGTCCCGCGCGATCCCTTGCGCGCGATCTCTGGCGACGCCGGCACAGCCGACGAGCGTTACGATCGCGAGAGTCGTGAGGATGAAGAGGAATCGCATGGGTCTCACCGTACGTTGACGAACCGGCCTTGCGCCATCTCCCGAAGCTGATCGATATCTTCGCGCCTGGTCACGGAGAGTGGCACAGTATGGGTCAACTCTTCAATCAACAGGTCGGTGGTTAACG
>VFKF01000014.1 GCA_009885705.1 Nitrospira sp.
CTGCAACCCTTTTCATACCTAGTCCCTCCTTCATAAAAATAACAACCGAAATAACCGATGGACACTAGTTTAAGTACGATGAATGAACAGAAACGGTTTCAGAGATCCTCTAATCACGAGCGATGGGTTTCGCCACCTCCTTTGCTCTCTCTCGCGTTGAGTCCCTCGATTGAGAATCGTTGTCAAAAAGCTCCGTCATGGTACTGAAACCGCTAAATACTGTCAAGAAAATGTTTGCCCTGTGGACAGCTTCGAATTTCATCATAATAATGATTAATAATCAAACATTTACGACGACTAGCGCACTTAAAATTTTTACCATATTTGAGCGCTCGGCTCGCATCTATTAGAAAATTCTCATCTATAAGACTGGAGCGTGCCTGGTGCGAGAGGGCCCAAACCGGTGATAGCGAGCGAATCCACATTGAAAAATTGGCGGCCCACGTTGAACATCTGCTCTTCGCTCACACGATCGATGCGCACCAACATATCGTCCAGCGACGTATGCTTTCCGTATGTCAATTCGTCCTTGGCCAATTTGCTCATGCGGCTATGCGAACTCTCCAGACTCAACATGAGGCTGCCCTTCATCTGGACCTTCGCACGCTCAAGTTCTTTCCCCACAACGCCCTTGCTCCCCATCCGTCTGATCTCGCGACAGACGAGATCCACCACTCGATCCACTTCTTTCGGTCTGGTCGCAGCATAGACGGTGATCATGCCTCCGTCTGAATAGCCGGACAAATAGGAGTAGATGGAATAGACGAGACCTCGTTTCTCGCGGACTTCCTGAAATAATCGCGAACTCACACTGCCCCCCAACACACTGTTCAGCGCATATAGGGCATACCGATCTTGATGTCCGGCGGGAACGCCTTTGAGGCCTAGACAGAGATGGACTTGTTCTAACTTTTTCTTCTTCAGGAGGACCCCGCCGCGCATGTCAGGAGAACGGCGCCCGTTGGCAGGAGCCGCCTTGGCAGATCGGCCCTTGCCGAAATACTTCGCGACCAGGAGATCAAGCTTGTCCTGCTCAAAGTTCCCGGCGATCGACACCACGGTCTGGCTCGAATCGTAGCGGGCCTCGATATAG
Organism: Nitrospira sp.; assembly: GCA_009885705.1. Lineage (GTDB taxonomy): Bacteria > Nitrospirota > Nitrospiria > Nitrospirales > Nitrospiraceae > Palsa-1315. The sequence continues at coordinate 1,094 of VFKF01000014.1, forward strand.
CTCATCAGATCCTGGCGTCGCAGCCCTCTGACCGTTTTCTCCCGGCCCAAGATAGAGCGACCGAGCGGATGACGCCCCAGCACTTGCCCCATATGGAGCTCTTGCACGAGATCTTCCGGATCGTCCTGCACCATGCGAATTTCTTCCAGGACGACCTGTTTTTCTTTTTCGATGTCTTTGGGGAGGAACCGGGAATGGTGAAAGAGGTCGGAGAGGAGCTCTAAGGCTTGAGGCAGCTGCTGATCCAGCACCTTCACGTAATAGGTCGTCGTCTCACGCGAAGTGAAGGCATTCATCTCTCCGCCGAGTGCGTCGATTTCACGCGAAATCTCGGCGGAAGAACGCTTGCGCGTTCCCTTAAAGAGCATGTGCTCGATAAAGTGAGAATAGCCCGCTTGGGGAGGCTGCTCGTCCCGCGACCCGGTGTTGACCCATACACCGACGGTCACCGACTTCAACGTCGGCATCCGCTCGGTTACGACCCGCACCCCGTTGTCCAGGACGAGCTTGCGATACACGACAGTTACCCGGCTGACGGATCAGGCGCAGCAGCCCCGGCCGGAGCCGGCATGGCTTCCTTGCGGCTCAGGCGGATCTTCCCTTGACGGTCCACTTCCATGACCTTCACCAAGATTTGATCCCCTTCCTTCACCTCGTCCGACACCGCTTGGACCCGGTGGTGCGCCAACTGTGAGATATGCACCAGTCCGTCGGTTCCCGGAAGGACCTCGACAAACGCGCCGAAATCCATGATCTTTCGAACCGTGCCCATGTAGATCTTTCCGATCTCGACTTCTTCGGTGATCCGGCTGATCATTTCTTTGGCCTTCTCGGCCGACGCGCCGTCAACCGACGCGATCGTCACGGTTCCGCTGTCATCGACATTGATCTTGACCCCGCAATCCGCAATGATGCCGCGAATCGTCTTGCCGCCCGGCCCGATGATTTCACGAATCTTGTCCTGCTTCACCTTCATCGTGAAGATCCTGGGCGCATATGCCGACAGGGTGGTTCTCGGCGCTTGGAGAGCTTTCTCCATACAGCCAAGAATGTGTAAACGACCGGCTTTCGCCTGTTCCAACGCCTTTTGCATCAAGGCCGACGTAATGCCGCCGATTTTAATATCCATCTGGAGGGCCGTGACGCCCTGTCTGGTTCCGCAGACCTTAAAGTCCATATCACCCAGGTGATCCTCGAGCCCGAGAATATCGGAGAGGATCATGACCCGGTCGCCCTCTTTGATCAAGCCCATCGCGATCCCGGCCACGGCTTTGCTGATCGGCACGCCGGCATCCATCAACGCAAGGCTCCCGCCACAGACGGTCGCCATCGACGACGACCCATTGGATTCAAGGATGTCCGACACGATACGAAGCGTGTAGGGAAAGGCGTCCTTGCTCGGAATGACCGGGGCCAACGCCCGTTCCGCTAATGCACCATGCCCCACTTCCCGGCGTCCCGGCGAGCGAAGCGGCCGCGCTTCACCCACACTGAACGGCGGAAAATTGTAATGGAGCATGAAGGTCCTCATGTACTCCCCTTCCAACGCATCGATCCGCTGTTCGTCGTCCGAGGTCCCCAAGGTGACCACCGCTAAACTTTGGGTCTCGCCTCTGGTGAAAATCGCCGAGCCATGTGTCCTGGGCAACGCACTGACTTCGCAGGTGATCTGACGAATATCGGCCGGGCCACGTCCATCCGCCCGAGATCCCTTCTCCAGGATCATGTTCCGGACTTCGGTATATTCCAACTCATGGAACACCAGCTTGACGTGCCGCTCCCGATTCGGATCGTCTGCGCTCTTGAGCTTTTGAACCGCGTCGTGCTTGACCTCATCCAACCGCTCCTGCCTAGCGGCTTTGTTGGGGATCATGATGGCATCACGGATACCTTGCGCCACCAGCGTCTTCACTTGTGCCGCAAGCGCGCTGTCGATCTGCTCCTTCGCCACCTTCCGCTTGGGCTTGCCGGCAAGGGCTTGCAGTTCACGAATCTTGGCCACAATCTTCTTGATCTCGCTATGGGCGAGTTCGATCGCTTCGAGCATGATGGCTTCGGACAATTCGTTCGCCCCTGCTTCGACCATCATGACCGCATCGGCCGTCCCTGCCACCACGAGGTGCAACTCGCTCTTCGCCACCGTCTCAAGATCAGGGTTGACCACGAACTTGCCGTCCAGCCGCCCGATCCTCACGCCTGCGATCGGGTTATCGAACGGAATATTTGACACGGTCAGGGCAGCAGAGGAGGCGATAATGCCGAGGATATCGGAGGAGCCGGTCTGATCGGCCGAAAGAACGGAGGCGATGACTTGGGTCTCGAAGTAATAGCCCTCGGGAAAGAGCGGACGGAGGCCCCGATCGATCTGCCGACTGGTCAGCACGGCCTTTTCGGATGGACGCGCTTCCCGCTTGAAATACCCGCCGGGAATCTTTCCGGCTGCGAATGATTTTTCCTGATAGTCGACGGTGAGGGGGAGAAAATCGATGCCCGGCTTGGCAGTCTGTGACGCAACAGCCGTCGCCAAGACGACCGTGTCGCCGTACGTAGCCCAAATCGAACCGTCTGCTTGTCGTGCCACACGACCGGTCTCGAGTCGCAAGATGCGCCCCGCAACCTCTATTTCAACTGTGTGTACCATCTGAGTCTCCTCTGGTTAGGCCCCACAGATGCCCACAGAGAGGGACTCGAGCGATGAGGAACACTCCAGTCTCTGTCCGTGTTCACCTGTGC
>VFKF01000506.1 GCA_009885705.1 Nitrospira sp.
AAGGACCGTTCCACCCTGCCTCGTGAGAGGCAGGACATGTGCCGGGAGGTGAAGGTATGGTATCGCGAGCCATATTCGTCCTTCTCAGTGCCTTGGCCGGGATGGTGCTGTTTCTGAGAGCCGAGCCGGCCAATGAGTCCTATTGGTTGTACGGAGTCGGCATCGGAGTTCTCACGGGAGGGCTCATCGTTGCCGGCGAGTATGCGTTACGCAACTTATCATTCGGCATTATTGTGGGAGGAACAGGCGGCTTAGCCGTCGGGCTGTTGCTCACCGGATTAGTCGAATGGGTTGGCGGTGAGATCTTCGATGTTCAAACCTTCCTGTTTCATATCGGCGGGCTGGTGTTTCTTCTCGGGCTGCCCTATTTAGGGCTCGTGCTCGGCGCGCGGTTCGGGAAGGAGAAGTTTCCCAGCTCAGAGCAGAAGTTCTTCGAATTATCTGGTTCGACCGTCTGTCCCAAAGTGCTGGATACCAGCGTGATTATCGATGGGCGGGCGGCGGACCTCTGTGAAACTGGATTTCTTGAAGGTACCTTTCTCGTGCCGCATTTCATCTTGGACGAACTCCAGCACATTGCCGACTCGTCCGATTCGCTGAAGCGCGCTCGAGGCCGGCGCGGACTCGACATCCTCAACAAGATTCAAAAAATGGTCGGCGTCGATGTCCGGATCATCGACGAGGATTTTCCTCATATTAAAGAAGTCGATGCCAAGTTGGTGGTGCTGGCAAAAAAGATGAATGCGAAAATCATCACCAATGATTTGAATCTGAATAAAGTGGCCGAACTGCAAGGGGTGCGCGTTCTGAACATCAATGAACTCTGCAACGCACTTCGTCCTGCCGTCTTGCCCGGAGAGACCATCCGGGTGTTTGTGTTGAAGGAAGGGAAGGAAGCCGGCCAGGGTGTGGCCTATCTGGACGACGGCACGATGATCGTCGTCGATAATGCCAGGCGCTCGATTGGACGGAATGTGGATGTCGTCGTAACCAGCGTGCTGCAAACCACGGCAGGGCGGATGATCTTTACTCGTCTGAAGGAAGACACCGAGCGAGAGGAGTTACAAGTCGCTCGTGGATAAACGCGTTGTAGCGGTCGTTCCTGCAGCCGGCAAAGGGCTGCGGATGGGTGGCGCCGTTCCCAAGCAGTTTCTCTCCTTGGGAGGTGAGCCCATCGTGGTGCATTCTCTTCGGGCGCTCCAATCTGCTGCCTGTATTCACGACATTATTCTCGCCGTGCCGTCAGCCGATCTTGACTATTGCCGAAACGATCTCATAGTCCGGTACGGATTCTCAAAGGTCACCAAGGTGGTTCCTGGTGGCCAGGAGCGCCAGGACTCGGTTCGGCTTGGGTTGGAACAGGTGTCTGAGGAGACGGAGATCGTGCTCGTGCATGATGCGGTTCGTCCGTTTGTCACGGTGGCAATGATCGAGGACGTCGTGGCTGCAGCCCGTCAACATGGGGGGGCTATCATTGCGCTTCCCATGCGGGATACGGTCAAGCAAGTTGGGGCCGACCGTCTCATTCAGCGAACGGTCGATCGGCAACCTCTCTGGCTCGCTCAGACGCCGCAGGCCTTTCGAATGGATTGGCTGCGAGAGGCGCACCGAAAGGCCAAGGTGGAAGGGGTGGCAGCCACCGACGACGCATTTCTGTTCGAGTGGATGGGCCATCCGGTGGTGGTCGTCGAGGGAAGTGGAGAAAACATCAAAGTGACGAGGCCGGAAGACCTGGTGATTGGCGAAGCCATTCTTGCGTCCCGAGCTGCTGTGCGATCTGGAGGGCTGGCATGACGAAGATTCGTGTGGGGTGCGGGTACGATGTGCACCCGCTTGGTACAGGGCGAAAATTAATCTTGGGCGGGGTCGAAGTCCCACACTCGAAAGGCCTGTTGGGACATTCCGACTCCGACGTGCTCGTGCATGCGGTCTGCGATGCCCTGCTCGGCGCGATGGGGGAAGGCGATCTGGGCCGGCATTACCCGAGTTCCGATCAGAAGTACAAGGGGATTTCCAGTCTGAAGCTCCTTGAAGATGTGATGGGGAAGCTGGCGAAAAAGGGGTACCGGGTCGTGAATGTCGATACGATCATTGTGGCACAGGCTCCCCGGTTGAGCGCGTTTCTGGCTGCCATGCAACAGCAGATGGCGCAAGTGATGGGGATTGAGCCTGATCTGGTGAACGTCAAAGTGAAAAGCGGCGAAGGGCTCGATGCCGTGGGGCGCGAGGAGGGCATGCAGGCCCATGCGGTCTGTTTGATTGAGGCCCTGTGATCGTCGTAGGATAGACGCACTATGCTGAAAGACATTCGACAGGACCTGCAAGCCGTATTCGATCGGGACCCTGCGGCCACGAGCCGTCTTGAGGTCATTTTTACCTATGCCGGATTTCATGCCCTCCTCATCTTTCGCATCGCTCATTGGTTGAAGCTTCACGGCGTGCCATTTGTTCCGCGAGCCTTGTCGCAGTTGGCTCGTTGGCTCACCGGCATTGAAATTCACCCCTCGGCCAAGATCGGTACCGGGTTTTTCATCGATCATGGGATGGGTGTCGTGATTGGCGAGACGGCTGAGGTCGGAGACTACGTGACCCTGTTTCAAGGCGTGACACTCGGTGGAACGGGCAAGGAGCGTGGGAAGCGACATCCGACGGTGGGGAATCATGTCGTCGTCGGGGCCGGGGCCAAGATTCTCGGTGGGATTACGATCGGCGACAATGTGAAGATCGGCGCCAACTCGGTTGTGCTGAAAAACGTCGCGGCGAATTCTACTGTTATTGGTGTGCCTGCCCGCGTGATCAAAACGCAAGGGGAGCGGCTACCCGATGCCACTATGGACCACATCAACCTCCCTGACCCCATCAGCGATCGCCTCTTAGCACTCGAGCAAGAGCTGATCGACCTTCGCACGAAGCTGGAGAATCAAGAGTCCCCCCGCCTGTTTTAACAGGATGCTGAAACAGTCCGCCAGCGCAAAGAGTATGAGACGTCCCTCGTGAAGCGTATCTGTGGGGGAGAAGCGCGTATAGCTAGAGTACCGACACCCCGCTTACGCTGGGCCATATGCTCGTTTTCTTGAGGTGAGAAAACCAGACGCGGCCCCTGCGGGCCGCGCCGGATAGTGAGCTGACTGGTTAGTTCGAGAGGCAGGTGCTCATGAATTTCTTTCGCTCGTCGCCCTTGAGGTTCTGCTCGCCCGCTTCTTTGTTGCAGGTCTTCATCTTATTCTGCTGAGCCCCACCTGCCTTCTCCACTTTTGCCTGTTTTGCCGAGAGGCATTCTTTCATAAACGCCTTTCGCTCATCGCCTTTCCCTTCTCCCAATCCCTTGGCCGTTGCTTCTGCATTGCACGTCTTCATTTTGTTTTGCTGAGCCGGCGCCGCGACGGCAAACGGCGCGATGCACAGTCCAAACACAAAGAGGGATACCACCGCGAGGCTGGCTGTCTTCGTCATATGCATCTCCTTTGGTGAAAGTGGGGGGTGGGAAACGGCTGCATCATAGCAAATATTCAGAGTACTGTCTTTGGGAATATCGGGCAATTCACCTAGCGTCCAAGCACCGACTCATCCTCCATTACTCATAATCCACATGCATGAGACAGAGACCGTGAGGCGGGGCAGTTCTGCCTGCAGCAGACCGATCTCTGGCCTTCAGGACCTCCGGGAGACTGTCGGGGGGCCGTTTGCCCAGCCCCACGTCGACGACCGTTCCAACCATCGCGCGAACCATGTGTTTCAGAAACCGGTCGGCATAGGCTTCAATCAGAAGCTGATCGCCTTGGCGAAAGACTGAGAGTCGCTGCAGATGACAGATGGGGTTGGTGTTGTCCGTCAGGCTGCCCTCGAATGAGGAAAAGTCCTGTGTCCCGATCAGAGCGGTGGCCGCCTGTCGCATGGCATCCTCATCCAGCGGTCGGTAGATGTGCCAGACGAACGCACGGTCGATGGCGGGCTTGGCTGAACGGTGGAGGATACGATAGGTGTAGAGCTTGCCGCGTGCGCCATGTTGCGCATGAAAGTCGTCGTCCATGATGGCGGATGCACGAACGGCAATGTCTTTTGGCAACACGGCATTGAGCGCCCGCATCCAGTTGGTTGCCGTCCATTCCAGTCCCGTACGAAAGCTGGCGACCTGTCCGAGCGCATGGACGCCAGAGTCGGTGCGGCCTGCGCCGATTACGGAGACCGTGGCTTGACTCACTTGTTCTATGGCCTGTTCGATGGCCGCTTGGATCGTGGGTTGGTCTGGCTGGCGCTGCCAACCGGCGTAGCCGGTTCCGTCGTATTCAAGGACGAGCTTTACGGTAGGCATGGAGGTCGCAGCGAAGGCGGCGTGGGGATCATCGTTCGGACAGCTTTGCAGAGGTGAGGAACGATTTCACGCCTTCTTCCAGCGCTTCCGCCACGCGTGTGGTGAAGAGGCTGGTTCGGAGCAGCTCCTCTTCGGACGCATTCGAGATAAAGGCGATTTCAGCCAGGATGCTGGGCATGCTGGTGTAGCGGAGCACATAGAATGGTGCTGTCTTCACGCCGTGGTCGACGAGAGGATAGTGCCCGTTCAGGTTCGTCACCATGGCTTCCTTGGCCGTCCAGGCAAGTTCGAGAGACTCCTCGATCTTCTTCGCGGTCAAGAGATCGGCCACGAGATATTCCCAGCCCACGCCGGTGCTGTTCAGCGGGGTGCCATTTTCACGGGCCGCGACTTCGAGCGCCCGTTGATCCTTGGCCTGCCCGAAGTGGTAGATCTCAATCCCCTTTACGGAGCGATGGGGGTGCGAGTTGACGTGTATCGAGAGGAAGAGATCAGCATCCTGACCATTGGCAAACTTTGCCCGGTCTTCCAATTCAATGAATTGATCTCGCTCACGGGTCATGAGCACGCGGATTCCTGCATGTTTGCTTAAGAGATCGCGCAGTTTGAGCCCGACTTTGAGCGTAATGTC
>VFKF01000510.1 GCA_009885705.1 Nitrospira sp.
TTGCCCTGAGCGACAGCCGCCAGCCGTTCGAGCCCCATCCCGGTATCGATGCTCGGCTTGGGCAGCGGATGGAGGGTACCGGCCGCATCCCGGTTGTACTGCATGAAGACGAGATTCCAAATCTCGATGACGCGATCGCCTTCCCCATTCGGCCGATCATCGCCCGGTACCGCAGGCCCCTGGTCGAAATGGAGTTCCGAGCAAGGTCCACAGGGGCCGGTATCCCCCATCTGCCAGAAGTTATCCTTCTCTCCGCACCGCACGATGCGGGAAGGCGATACACCGATCTTCTTCCACAGCTGCTCCGCGTCGTCATCGTCTCGAAAGACCGTGACCCACATCCGGTCCTTCTCGAGACCGACCGTCTTGGTCAGAAACTCCCATCCGAACAGGATGGCCTCTTCCTTGAAGTAATCGCCGAAGGAAAAGTTCCCCAACATTTCAAAGAACGTATGGTGGCGGCGCGTGTAGCCGACATTCTCCAGATCGTTATGCTTGCCCCCCGCACGGAGGCACTTCTGGACAGTGACGGCCCGCTTGTAGGCACGCGTTTCCTCCCCGAGGAAGACCCGCTTAAACTGATTCATCCCGGCATTCGTAAAGAGCAGCGTGGGGTCGGCCTGAGGGATCAAGGCAGAACTCGGCACGGCCTGATGGCCATGCTGTTCGAAATATCGAATGAAGGCCTGTCGCAATTCGTGAGTGCTATTCTTCATGCTACCCTATGTATCCTCTCGCATCAGAGGCCCCATCACTGTCTCAATCGTGTCTTCGTCAAAGCCACGCTGGCTCAATAGTCTCGCGATTCGACCCAGGGTCTGAGTCGAGCTGGTCCGGCCAGCCGTCGTAACCACCTGCATAGCCAGATCCTGTTCACGTATCTTGCGGTACGTGGCCCTTACGGCCGCCAGCACGATCTGTTCGGGACAACCGGTAGCCAGCAGCTCTTCTTGCAGACGTGCACGGCCCATCGGCATGCGGGCCAGTCGCCGATCGGCCCACCGCAAGGCGAAAGCGGCATCGTCGAGATAGCGCAAGGATACCAA
>VFKF01000462.1 GCA_009885705.1 Nitrospira sp.
ACATAATAGTTCTTATCAGACGTAAGAGATATTCACGAATGTCGCTTGAACTGCTTGGCCGTATTCAACAAGAACTATCGATCACGAGTAGCGCCATCTATGAAACCGTGTTGGCCATTGCTGAGCGAGTCAATCGCAAGGTACAAGTGCTCCGCTTGCATAGCCAGGCCTCGAACTTACTGAGCCAAATCGAGCAGGTTCACGGTGAGCTCGGATATCAGATTGCGACGCTCTGTGCCAGACGACCTCCCTTCAGCCATGAGTCAACTCTTCCATCCGATCAACTGGACCGTCTCCTGAGTCATGCTGGCGAGCGCATTCAGCAGCTCAAACGAACCTTGCTTGGCGTCGACAGTCGTATCCGTGAACTGAAACAGGAAACGATCCACCACGAGCTGCTGACCCTGCAGCGGGACCTGAGTCTTCGTACTGCCGCCATTGAACGGTTCCCTGTGGTTCAGGGATCACCAGTCGTCGGAAAGACTCTCGCCGAGATGGCTCTTCCGCTTTCGATTCGTCTGGTCACGGTCCTTCGCGGACCATTTCTCGTCCCGCCAGACGATGCCCTCATCCTTCGCGTCAACGATATCCTGGTCATAATCGGGCTGCAGGAAGATCTCGCCAAAGTGGCGTCATCGTTTGCTCCAGCTCGACATGCACAATCGTCGTAAGTCGACGCGACCGTCCTCTGTGCCGGCCTGAGTCATACAGCGCGAGTAGGCTTCTCCGGCTTCCATCATGTACAATCTCTACGTGAGAGGTGCAGGATCATGCATGTACGACTCATTTTCATCTGCCTTGTATGTTTAGCCTGGCTTGATCTCCATGTAGCCTTCGCTGCTGGGTCCGTCGCGCCAAAGGCCAGCGATTCACCAGGCCTCCGCCTACTGGAAGAAATTCAGACCGTCTTTACCGATCTGGCCGAATCGGCAAAACCCTCAGTGGTCAATCTTATTCCCTTGTCAGCAGCCGGACGTGGCCGAGACTTGCCCCAAGAACGCGTGCCGAACGCATCGGGATCTGGATCCGGTGTCATTATCGATCCTGAAGGGCACATCATTACGAATAGCCACGTCATCGGCGATGCGACGGAAATTGAGGTTCGTTTCTCCGATACCACCAAGTTGATTGCTCAGGTCGTTGGTAAGGATTTGGATACAGATTTGGCCGTCCTAAAAGTGACCGCCACCCATCCCCTCCCCAGCGCGAGGTTCGGGGACTCGTCGGCTGTGCGTGTGGGCCAATGGGTCCTTGCAGTCGGAAACCCGTTCGGACTCGATCGGACTGTCACCCTCGGCGTCGTTAGTGGGATCGGGCGGGAGAACATCAATCTCTCGCGCTACGAAAACTTTATCCAGACGGACGCCTCGATCAATCCCGGCAACTCGGGCGGTCCGCTGTTCAATTTGCGCGGTGAAATCATCGGCATCAATACCGCCATCATTAACTTCGCCCAAGGGATCGGCTTCGCGATTCCCTCGAACATGGCGAAGCAAGTGATGGAGCAATTAGTGTCTCAAGGGCGGGTCACACGAGGCTGGTTAGGCGTCGGCATCCAGCCGCTCACCGCAGAGTTGGCTCGTAAGTTTGGCGTGAACGAAGGCGAAGGCGTATTGGTCAACGAAGTCTTCGAGAAGGATCCGGCTGCTGCAGCTGGCATTAAACCAGGCGATATCCTGACTCGCATCGACGGCACCTTGATCGATACGCCGAGCCGGCTCTCGCGCGTCGTAGCAGGATTGCTCCCGGGCGCCACGGCGAAGGTTGAGATCGTCCGCGATCAACAGCGGCTGGCCCTGGACGTCGCCCTCATTGAACGTCGAGACCACGCGGTCACGGCGTCGCTTCCTCAAACCCGTACCGACGTCAAGTTAGGCCTCGATGTGCAAGATCTCACGCCGAGCCTCGCCGATAAATTCAAGCTGCGGGAAAGCCGTGGGGTGCTGATTACAAAAGTGGAGCCTGGCAGTCTCGCCCAATCGGAAGGGCTCCACGAGGGGGATCTCATCAAGGAAGTGAATCGTGTCGATGTGGGATCGGTCGGAGAATTCAGTAGCGCGGTCGCGAAAGTGCGCCGCGGCGAAACCGTCCTGCTCCGCATGCTGCGAGAAAACCGCGCCTTCTATGTGGTGCTCAAGTCGACCGACCCCTGATCGATTACGGCGCGGCCGCGTGCGTCTCCGCTTTCTGTGCCTCAATGATTCGAGCCGCGAGCTCGTGCGGCACTTCGTCGTACCGCGCGAATTCCATTGCATAACTGCCACGCCCCGCTGTGAGCGAGTTTAAGGCCGTAGCGTACGTCAGCAGTTCCGCCATTGGGGCAAGAGCCGTGATCTGCTCGGTCTGGTCTCGTGCCTCGACGCGGAGAATGCGCCCTCGGCGCGCATTCAAGTCCCCGATCACGCTACCGATGTGATCCGCCGGCGCCTCAACCTCCACTGTCATCATCGGCTCCAACAACACGGGATGAGCCGATTCGACGGCCTTTTTGAACCCCATCGACGCGGCGATCTTAAACGCCATCTCTGATGAATCCACTGGATGGTACGACCCATCGTACACGGCCACGCGGCAATCGACGAGAGGGAATCCCGCAAGGCTCCCGTGCTGCATGGCTTCGACCGCCCCTTTCTCCACGGCCGGAATAAAGTTTCGTGGGATCGCTCCACCTATGACCTTGCTCTCAAACTTGAAACCCTCCCCTCGCGCCAGAGGCGACAGTTCAAGCCAGCAATCTGCATACTGACCATGTCCTCCGGTTTGTTTCTTATATTTTCCCTGCGCCTGTGACGTCGTGCGAATGGTTTCCCGATAGGGAATTTTTGGCACATGGATGGTCACCTCCGCACCGTATTTGCGGTGCAATTTTTCGAGCGCGAGATCGATGTGTACTTGGCCCATCCCGCTTAAGACCATTTCCTTCGTGTCGGCATGTCGGGAAAACTCAAGCGTCGGATCTTCTTCGATCAACTTATGCAGCCCGAGACTGATTTTTTCGATGTCGGCGTTCGATTTCGGCTCAATCGCAAAGGACAGCACAGGTTTTGGAAGTACCGTCTTCGGATAACAGATGAGCGCATGTTCATCGCAGAGCGTGTCGCCGGTTTGGGTATCCTTGAGTTTACCAACGGCCACGATCTCCCCTGCTTCGGCCGAAGGCACGACCGTATGTTTCTTCCCCAAGACCCAGTAGAGATGCCCGCTTTTCTCTTTACGACTCTGAGAACTATTGAAAACGGGCGAATCCGCGTGAAGCACCCCCGACAAGACCCGCAGATAGGACAGTCTACCGATAAACGGGTCGATCAATGTCTTGAAGACGATCCCTGAAAATGGGTCTTCGTGAACGGCACGGCGACTCACCCTCTCGCCTGTATCCGGATGTAGCCCTTCCAGCGGAACGTTCGACGCTCGGTCCATTGGCGAAGGCAGAAAATCGACGATCCCGTTCAGGAGCGGAGCGATCCCGATATTCTTAATTGCGGAACCGCTATAGAGCGGGACAATCGTGCCTGCCTGGACGCCGAGGCGAAGTCCATTCATGAGGTCCTCCTGCGTCAGCTCCTCCTCAGCGAGATACTGTTCCAGTAATCGATCGTCACGTTCGGCTACCGCTTCCTGAATACGCTTCCGTGTATTCTTCACCACGGTCCTTACCTGTTCAGGTATTGCCAGCTGTTGGATCGTGGGTATCTCTGTGCCAGAAGTGATGACGCGCTGTTGAAGGAGATCCAGTACCCCCTCTAGCTGGGCGTTGCGACCATAAGTCAGCGACATTGGCAATGGCACAATCCCAAGATCGCGCTGACACATCGCGATAATCCCATCGAGGGAGACATCGTCTGTATCCATTTCGTTGAGGAATAGAAGACAGGGCAAGCCGAGGGCGGTGATGCGAGACCAGACTCTGGTGAGGTCGTTCCGGATCCCCGACGAAGCGCCTACCACGAGAATCACAGCATCCGCCGCACGCAAGGCCAGGGCTGTTTCCCCTGGCATGTTCAGCAGGCCGGGAGGATCGATCAAATTGATGGTGGTGCGATTCCAGGAATAACGGAGGAGGCTGGCGCTGACGGAATTGTGCCGGTGTAATTCTTCCGGCTCGAAATCCGAGACGGTCGTGCCTTGTGCGATAGACCCGAGGTGAGGTACTGCGCTGGCGGTAAAGAGCATAGCCTCAGCCAGCGAGGTCTTCCCGGCACCGGCACTCGAGATCAGGACAACATTTCTGAGTGACTCCCTGCGTAGTTCGCTCATGGGGCCCTCCTTTGAAATACCGGAAGACAGTCGTATGCTTCCGGACATGAAATGGTCTGATTACATCACTATAACTCCCTTTTCGCTCATGCGTCGGCACAATGGTCTGTCAGCCACCCTTGATCGGCAAAACTGACATAACGTCCATCGCCGACGACGAGATGGTCAAGGACTCGAATGCCGAGCACTTCCCCTGCCGAGACTAATCTCGCCGTCAGGACTCGATCTTCCTGGCTTGGCGTCGGATCACCACTGGGATGGTTATGAAGGAATATGACTGCTGCCGCAGATTCTTTGACTGCGAGGGTGAAGACTTCTCGTGGGTGGACGATGCTGAGGGTCAAGCTACCGGTCGAGACCGTCGCATCGCGCAAGATGGCATGTTTGGCATCGAGTAAGACCACTTTGAAGATGTCGTGACGTAGATCACGCAAGGTGGGATGGTAATGGTTGAAGAGGTCGCGACTGGATGTAATCTTCGTCCCTTTCGTGAGGGGACCAGCAAGGGCACGCTTTCCCAGCTCGAGCGCGGCTTTTAATTGAGCCGCTTTTGCTTTTCCAACTCCAGGAATCGCGCAGAGCTCTTCGATCCCACATTGTGCCAGTCCGGCCATGCCTCCGAGCCGCTCAAGGATTTCCATCCCAACCTGCACGGCTGACGACCCGTGACGACCAACTCGAAGAAGAATGGCTAAGAGTTGGGCGTCGGTCAGTATCTGTGAACCTTGAGCTAATAATCGTTCACGGGGCCGCTCTGTTTCGGGCCATTGAGTGATGCCATGCCCTGCTTTCTTGCTGGCCATTCATCCTCCTTGGACAAAAAGTGACAGTCCGAACGTTTTTGTACCGGCTATTCTTGCTCAGTGTCCCCTTCGTGACAAATACGTAGCTCCTAAACTGTTGAAATTACGTACAGTGACAAATTGGTGTAGTACTTGCTTTGTCAAGTCTCCAGCAGTACACATCACACCGGGGAGGATTCGATGGAATGTCCGAAGTGCAAAGGTCTCATGATGTTGGAGCGGTTCTCTGACTTCTTTTTAATATTTTATGCTTGGAAATGCATCAACTGCGGCGCGATCATCGATCGCACTATTTCAAATAATCGGCGGAAGAGTTTGGCCGCTCAGGTACCGCAACCGGCTGTGGAGACTCGCTAAGATCACCGAGATTGACATGCAGGTGGCTCGACAATCTTGGTCGCCGCAGATATTGATCCAATATCGCCACCATGATGTGCCGTGGCACCTATCCGTGCCGCCCCAGTACCGCCAGCCAGTATACTCAGCGACGTAAAAGTCGTCAAAATACTTCCATTTCTCACAGATCCATCACGAGACGTTTCACGCCATATCCTTCCTGTTAGTCTCGCGTATTGCTCACGCAGTACTCACCTTGACCCCTTCAAAAACGCTATGTTACATTCATCTGCTTCTACAATGACTCTCACCTGAAATTATGCGTATCATTGCCGGAACCCACCGAGGTCGACGCTTGAGTGGGCCAGATGGGACTGCACTTCGTCCCACATCAGATAAGGTTCGCGGGGCGCTCTTTTCCATCTTAGGGGCCCAGGTGCAGGGAAGCAATTTTCTCGATTTGTATGCGGGGACAGGAGCCGTCGGGATTGAAGCGCTAAGCCGAGGAGCAGCGACCGTCACGTTTGTGGAGTCAGACCCTAAGGCTGTGCAACTGTTACGGAAAAACCTTCAGGCCTGCCAGCTGCTTGACCGAGCCCACATATGTGTAGAGCGGACCGCGACCTTTCTCGCGCGACAAGATTGGTGGCATGGGCCCTATGACGTCCTCTTTGCAGATCCGCCCTATGCGGCTCTGGATGAGTTTGAAACCCTGACCCATGCGTGGAAACCAGGGCTCTTGTCGGAAGAAGCCACGATGATGATAGAACATGAGTCGCGTACGCCATTACCTGCATCGCTCGACCACGCGGCTCTTGTGCGACGGTATGTGTATGGCGACACCGCACTCTATTTATATGGGGTCTCTCCTTCAGCATCGACGGAGTCGTCCGTATTATGAAAATTGGCATCTATCCAGGAACCTTTGATCCCATTACTCACGGGCATACCGATATCATCACCCGAAGCCTGAAGGTCTTTGATACCGTCGTGGTCGCCGTCGCGCCGAATCCAGCCAAGCACCCGCTCTTCACCCTGGCCGAACGGCTGGACATGATTCGGATCGTGACGAGAGACATGAAACAGGTCGAAGTGACCCATTTCGATGGCCTGCTGGTGGACTATGTTCTGCGATATGGCGCCCATGCCATTATCCGTGGATTGCGGGCCATCTCAGACTTCGAGCATGAGTTTCAGATGGCCCTCATCAATCGAAAAATCGCCAAGCAGGTTGAGACGGTGTTTCTCATGCCCAGCGAAGAATATTCCTATTTATCGTCAACCATTATCAAAGACGTGGCGACTCATGGCGGGCCGCTCACGGAGTTTCTGCATCCTGAAGTTGCACGCCAGTTGCAGGAACGAATCAGGAGTTTAAAATCATGAAGCTTGCTGCACGTGTGGGGCGAATTACGCCCTCGCCCACGTTGGCCCTAGCCGCAACCGCGAAGGCGATGGCGGCGCGTGGAATCGACATGGCCGATTTTTCATCAGGAGAGCCGGACTTTGACACGCCAGAACCGGTAAAAGCTGCGGCCGAAGCCGCAATTCGTGCGGGGTTCACCAAGTACACGCCCTCGTCCGGCATTGATGAACTGCGCCAAGCGATTATCGACAAGTTGCACGCTGAGCAAGGACTCCGGTACGAGAAGTCGCAAGTATTGGTTTCCTGCGGCGCCAAACATTCACTCTACAACCTTGCCGAAGCCCTTCTGGAGGCAGGAGATGAACTCATCATTCCCGTTCCCTATTGGGTTTCCTATGCCGATCAAACTCTGCTGAACGATGCCACGCCGGTGTTTTTGCAGACCCGTGAGGAGGATGGCTACGCCATTGACGCGCAGGAATTGGAACGGCTGGTCACACCACGGACCAAAGCGATTATCGTCAACAGTCCATGTAATCCAACCGGCGCAACCTATCATCGAGCGACGCTTGAACGGCTAGCCGAGCTGGCCGTACGCCGTGATCTGCTGCTGATTTCCGACGAGATCTACGAGAAGGTCCTCTACGATGGAGCGACACACACGAGCATCGCCGCCCTTGGACCGGAAGTCGCCGCCCGCACCGTCGTGATTAACGGTGTGTCGAAGGCCTATGCCATGACCGGCTGGCGGATCGGCTATGCCGCGGGTCCTAAAGACCTGCTCAACGCCATGGCGAACATTCAAAGCCAAAGCACGTCCAACCCCTGTTCCATTTCACAGAAAGCCGCCGTCGTGGCCTTGCGCGATGGCGATGCATTCACGAAGAAAATGGTGACAGAATTCGATCGGCGACGGCGTGTGATCGTCGAGCGCCTCAATGCCATGCCTGGCGTTCGTTGCAGCATGCCCAGCGGAGCATTTTATGCATTTCCCAATGTGAGTGGACTGCTCGGAAAGCGGAGTCCAAGCGGAGTACTCTCCACTCCCACCGATTTGGCCAATTATTTGTTGCATGAATTCAAGGTCGCCGTGGTTCCCGGTGAACCGTTCGGAAGCAACCAGCATATTCGGCTGTCGTATGCGACCAGCATGGAGACCATTCTTAAGGGCATGGATCGTCTCGACGCGGCATTCAAACAGCTCACCTAGCCAGGGAGCATCCCTCAGTATGAGGGCCCCTCAACGTGATCTCATCGGATTGTTGTTTTAGCAGGAGGAAATGAATCGTGCCAATTTACGAATATCAGTGTGATGGCTGCGCGGATCGATTTGAAGTGAAGCAAAGCATGAAGGACGACGCCCTGACCACCTGTCAGAAGTGCGGGAAACACGTGCAGCGATTGATTTCATCGCCAGCCATCATGTTCAAGGGCAGCGGATGGTACGTGACAGACTATTCGGACAAAATGAAACCGTCCTCGGGAAGCGAAGCACCGGCGCCTAAGACCGGGGAGAAAAAAGACGCCGCGGCGAACACATCCGAACCCTCGACGGCCGCAAGCACCGCTCCCGCGACTCCGGCACCAGCCTCAGCCGCCGCGCCGGCAAGCACCCCTTCGAGTCCGGCATCAACTGCCTCAACGAGCACAACCACGAGCACGCCATCGTCTTCCGCTGCCAAGTAGGCAGCGGAGACGAGCGAGGCTAGTGTGTGGCCTTGGCCGATGGCTTCTTTTTCGCCGGAGCCTTCGCGGCGACCTTCGATGATGTCTTGGCGGCAGCCGCCTTCGGGGCTGCGGACTTCGATGACTTCGCCAGCCGCTCCTGGGCAGCTGCCAAACTATTCTGCAGACCGCTGATCATTGAAGACTTGTCGCGATTCTGCCGCGAAAGGTCGTCGACTTGTGTCTGCAAATCGTCTCTCACCTTCGTCATCGAGGCGAGCTGATTTTGCAGCTGAGTCTTTTCCACTGTCGCATTCTGCAGCTCTGCGCGGATTTGTTCTATTTGTGTTTGGAGGGCCGGGGGCCAGTAATCGCACCCGGACAAACCGATTGAGAACAATGAGATGGCGGCTACCGCCACCATGTTTCGCACCATCAATATGTGACCCATCAGCAGACTCCTTTCAGTGTGAACTGCTACGACGAACTTCACCGACTCTCCTCGTCGAGATACATACCATGCGACGCCAATTGGCGCACGATAATCTCTCGTGCTATGGCTCCCTCACGAACGATACGAATCCGGCCCTGTACATCGATCACGGTGGAGGGGCTCCCGCCCGGGGTCGGTCCCGCATCGACAATCAGATCTACCTCGCCCCCTAAGCTCTGTTGGACGGCTTCAGCGGTGCAGGGCGGCAGCAATCCTTCACGATTGGCACTGGTGCCTGTCACAGGTCCGACTCGACGCAAGAGCTCGGCCAGCGGTTGCCAGGCGCTCTGACGGATGCCGACCGAGCCTGTTCCCGCTGTCACCATATTGGAAAGCCCCATGGCGGCAGGAAAGACGATCGTGAGAGGTCCTGGCCAGAATGCATTCATCAACACGGTGGCCGCCGGTGGGATACGCTGCACAAACGGTTCTAACTGAGACCGCTCTCCGATCAAGAGCAAAATCGGTTTACCATCGGACCGCCCCTTGACCTGCCACAATTTGGCGAGCGCTTGTTCGTTGAAGGGGTCGCCCGCAAGCCCGTAGAAACTTTCCGTCGGCAGGGCGAGCAATCCGCCCTGTCCCAACAGGCGACGCATTCGATCTGCCAGCACCGGAACGGTAGCGGCCTCGTAGTAATCGATCGCTGCCTTGGCAGGAACCATCAGTCCCATTCAACGTTATGCATGGCGGGCGAACGCACGATGCGCAATATCCGTCCGATAGTGCGCGCCCTCAAATGTGATCGATCTGGTCACCCGATAGGCCTCCGCTTGCGCGTCGGCCAGAGTCTTTCCGCATCCAGTAATGCCCAGCACCCGTCCCCCTGCCGTGACGACATCGGCATTCTTTTGTGCCGTCCCGGCATGGAACACCATTGCTGTCGCTTCTGCTGTGGCGGGCAATCCATGAATCGGTCGGCCGGTCTGATAGACAGCGGGATAGCCGTCAGAGGTCATCACGACGCAGACGGCCGTCTCGTCATGCCACTGCACGGTGAGCTGATCGAGCCGATGTTCCACCACCGCCTCAATCACCTCCAGTAAATCGGTTTTGAGGAGCGGCAGGACGACTTGCGTTTCGGGATCCCCCATCCGGGCATTGAACTCCAAGACGTACGGAGTTCCCTTCACCACCATGATCCCGGCATATAACACGCCTTGAAACGGACAGCCTATCCGGGATAAGGCTTCGATTGCGGGATAGAGAACCTGCTTCGTCACCTGCTCGCGCAGCGCCATGGTACCGAGCGGCGCAGGACAGTACGCGCCCATGCCTCCGGTATTCGGTCCCGTATCGCCATCCCCGACTCGTTTATGATCTTGCGCCGGCAGCATCGGGACCACCGTTCGGCCATCGGTGAAGGCCATGATCGTCAGTTCCTCACCGTCAAGAAACTGCTCGATCAACACGCGCTGACCGGCCTGACCGAATACCGCATGCTCCAGTGAGTCGCGGACGGCCTGCTTGGCTTCCTCACGGGTGGTCGCCACCACCACGCCCTTTCCCTGCGCCAGGCCATCGGCTTTCACGACGACGGGAAGCTCATGTTGATCGAGATAGGCGAAGGCTGGAGCGACCTGGTCGAAACTTTGTGACTTGGCCGTGAGGATCTTTGCGCTGGCCATGATCTCTTTGGAGAAGACTTTGCTGGCCTCGATTCGCGCAGCGCCCTTGGTCGGTCCGAATACTTTGAGTTTGGATTTGCGGAATTCGTCGACAAGGCCCAACGCGAGCGGAGCTTCCGGCCCCACGACCGTCAGATCGATCTGCTCAGATTGCACGAAGGTTTTTAGTCCGGCAATATCGTCGGATTTAATCGGCACACAGGTCGCGAGGGATTCGATCCCGGCGTTGCCCGGCGCACAATAGAGCTGAGGCTTGCGGGGACTCTGTGCGAGCTTCCATACCATGGCATGCTCGCGACCCCCGCTCCCGATGACCAGAATCTTCATGCCCAAGCCTTTAGTGAACAGTGATGGGTGATGAGTGATGGGCTGGAGATGAAGAAAGAATGACGCAAAATCTCCGCAAAGGCTGTCTCGACGTCTTGGTTTAACTGATCACGCATCACTGCTCACACATCACCATCCCTCAATGGCG
This sequence comes from Nitrospira sp., assembly GCA_009885705.1. GTDB lineage: Bacteria > Nitrospirota > Nitrospiria > Nitrospirales > Nitrospiraceae > Palsa-1315. The sequence continues at coordinate 11,024 of VFKF01000462.1, forward strand.
GAAGTGGCGCATGGCCGTCATTATCATCGCCAGTCCCTGCTCATCCGCGGCTTTGACAATTTCGGCATCGCGAATCGAGCCGCCAGGCTGAATAACCGCGGTAATCCCCGCTTGCGCGGCGGCATCGAGTCCATCCCGGAACGGAAAGAACGCGTCCGAGGCCATCACACAGCCCTTGATCGGCATCTGTGCTTTCATGACTGCCAGCTTCACCGAATCGACCCGGCTCATCTGACCGGCCCCGATCCCCACCGTCTGCCCGGGCTTCGCATAGATGATCGCGTTCGACTTCACATGTTTGCAGACCTTCCAGGCAAACGCACAGGCCGCATATTCCTC
>VFKF01000407.1 GCA_009885705.1 Nitrospira sp.
CAGCTTCGACAAGAGCGTGGAACGGGCCAAGCATCAATTCCTCCCGCAGACATTTGAGGGTCTCGCCGGAGACCATCGTGGACTGCCGGTTTCGCTCGCAGTCGCCACGTCCGCGTCCTTTCCTCCCGTGGTCGGACCTGTGACCTATCAAACCACCGGAACGGATATGTATACCCACGTCGGAGATGGCGGCCTCTTCGACAACCTCGGCACCGAATCGTTGACCACGCTCTTCCTGAATAAGCTGACCTCGACCGGCCATGCCGCCAAAAGAGGTTTGATCATCGTCGTCGACGCCTCTTACCCCTTCGACGAAGGAGATGCCGATCTCAATACGAGCGAAAAGGGATTTGAAGTCTTTGTCCAGGATCCGTCCCGTATCGTCGGAATCATGGAAGAACGGGCTAATGCCTACCAAGCGATGCTCTGGCACAGCCTGCGCACCGAAGGCGCGCTGCTTCCGGACTACGATCATTTGAAGCTGATCATTCTTCGCTATACGGATTCCGAGTGGACCGCGGGCGACCCCATTCCTGCCGGCTGCCCCAGCACCCTGACGCCTGAGGCCATCACCCACACCATTCGCCAGGTGCCGACTCTGTTCAAAATCGAAGAGGCGTGCCATGGCGCACTCTTGATTGCGGCGGCTCAAAAGGTCGTCAAGAAGCAGCAGCAGCGGATTATCAATTTTATTGAGGCGCGATGAACGACGTAACCCAATCGGAAACCAAAGAACCCCGGCTGCTCCTCAGTCACGTGTTGGAGGAGGAGTACGTTCGGCTCCATGGCCCACTTCCCGCCGATTATCCCCTGACGGGATCGGATCAGGCTCGACAGGCGGCAATCTACGCGCTCATCCATCACATCCCCGGGGGACGTGTGGCGCTCTGTCTCTCCGGTGGAGGCATTCGAAGCGCCACCTTCGGCCTCGGCATCATTCAAGGATTAGCGAAGCTCAAACTGCTCGAAAAACTCGACTGCCTTTCCACCGTGTCCGGCGGCGGCTATATCGGCAGTTGGCTGTCAGCATGGATTCGTAATCACCCGCAGGGACTCGCTGGGGTCGCTGAGGCCTTGCGACAGAAACCCCAGCCCCAGCACGACATTGAGCCGAGTCCCATCACGCACCTTCGCATGTATAGTAACTATCTCAGTCCTCGCCTCGGATTGCTGTCGGCGGACTCCTGGACTCTCATGGGAACCTATCTGAGAAATCTCATCCTCAACTGGCTCGTGCTGGTTCCCTTTCTTCTGGCGCTGCTGGCCGTCCCCTTGTTCTATCGGGCGCTGGTGAGAACGCATCCGTCCGTCGAATTGATGGCGAGCTGCGCCGCAGTGGGAAGCCTGCTTCTCCTCGTGAACCTGATCTACTTGCATCTCTGCCGTCCCAGTCTCCGGAAGTTGCGACCACTCAAGACCTGGGAATGGTTTGAGCAGCAGCGCTCGTTCTTGTTCTTCTGCCTACTCCCTCTGCTCGCAGGCGTGATCCTGTTAACAATGGCATGGGCCTGGTTCCAAGCAGGTCGCGAGCACCCGCTCGACAGTCTCTCGCTCTTTGGACTCTCCAGCCTCGTGACCCTGGCCCTTGGAGCCGCAGTGATGCATAGCACCGCATGGCTGACCGCGGCGATCGTACTGCGTCGCCCATGGGGCGACGGATGGCGATACCTGGAACTGCTCACCATCGTTCTCAGCGGACTGTTGGGCGGATGGCTGCTCTGGCTTACCCTCAAGAAAACGTCGCCGTTCTACGGACTGGCCGGCTATGACGACTGGTACACGTCCGGTGCCGTGCCGGCCTTTCTGACCCTATTCATCCTTGCCGCCACGTTGTTTGTTGGGATTGCAAGCCGATCGACCGGGGATGCCGACCGTGAATGGTGGGGACGCACCGGGTCATGGGTCCTCATCGGATCGGTGTCCTGGGCCGGAACCTCCAGCATCGTCATGTTTGGACCCTGGGTGCTCTCACAGATACCAGGCTGGATCACCTCGGCGGGCGGGCTCACGGGACTCTTCACTCTGCTGTTCGGGTTCAGCGCGAAAACGGCCGCGCAGCAGGCCGGTGAACAACCGGGAAAGCTGGCACAGCTCGGACAACAACTGTATCTCCTCGTGCTGGCGCCTGCGACGATCGTGCTGATCCTCATGGCACTCGCCTATGGAAACGCCGCGGTCCTCGGCAAGGCTTCATGGTTCGAGGTCGGAGAATTCATTCTCGGAATGGCGCTGTTCAGCGTGCTCATGTCGTTCTTTATCAACATCAATAAGTTTTCCCTCCATGCAATGTATCGCAACCGTCTCATCAGGGCCTACCTCGGTGCATCGCGCGGAGAGCAACGATCGCCCAATCCGTTTACGGGATTCGATCCCAACGATAACTTTCCGATGGCGGATCTGGCCTCACAGCAGGGTCCGATTCAAAAGCCGTTACACGTGGTGAATATCGCGCTCAATCTGGTGCATGGCTCGAACCTCGCCTGGCAGCAGCGAAAGGCGCAGTCGTTTACCGTGACTCCACTCCACTGCGGCAGCGCAGCGAACGGCCTGGGCTACCGCCGATCCTCCGAGTACGGAAAGAACCCCGCGGTAAATCAAGCCATTTCGATTGGAACGGCCTTGGCGATTTCCGGCGCAGCGGCGAGCCCCAACATGGGCTACCATTCTTCGCCGCCGGTGACGATGCTCCTCACCCTCTTCAACG
>VFKF01000022.1 GCA_009885705.1 Nitrospira sp.
ACAGTCTGCCCCCTTTGGCCACTTGGGTACCTGCCCAAAACGTCCCACACCACAAATCTACAGACATCATTTTCAGCTTCTTTTTCATCGCATGATGAGGAAAGAAGAGTAAGCTGGTCCACGCACATCTCCCCCTGTCCTTATAAATAAGGACAATTGCGGCGAAATGCGGACACAGCCTTGTTCAGGAAACGCTCGATTCTATTGATGAGGTAGGGCGAAGTCAAGACCCAAAATCAGAATTGTCTTGTTTTTCTTAGAGTCCCCACGCGCTCCCCTGCCGAATGACCCTCCATTCACGATTTTCGGCACCACCAGCCCTACATAATTACGGAGACAATTCACGGGATGACGGAGCTCGAGTGCTTGCTGTTACATTCCCCCTGTCGCTCGCCCCGCTCTTCCGATCCAGCCAATACACCAATCGAGCGAGTGAGAAGACCGGGGGAGGCCCCCATCACATCTCTCATCAGCACCACCGCTTCCTCTGATGACAAGCGCGAGGCAGCCGCCAAGTATCGCTTGTGAGTCACGACCCTCTCAGCAGGGTCTTCAGGCTCGTAATACCCACGGAGGGCCCCTTCTCGATTGGCAATCCTAAGACGACGCACCCATTCGTCCTGAATCCTCCCGGACTTTTGGATCGACTGCCCTGCCTCCTTCGTCAATTCCAACTGATTCCACACCATCCACCCGACAAACACCGCCCAGGTCTCATTGAGGGCGTCCCAGGATTCACGTTCCGTTAAAAATCGCTCCTCCGTTTCGCCCTTCCTCTGCACCACCGGCGCGATCAAAACCGCTTGATAGCGGCAACCCTGCTGTATTTTTGCGAACATGAGCACCGGGTCCGGCAATGCCTCAACCTCAGCCGCCGCCGTGGCCAGAGCATCGACATAGGCGTGAAACAGTTCATGGTAGAGCGTCTCGACTTCGGCATGCGTAAGCCGTCCAAGCGGCCGCAATGTGGCACCGGCCCCATTGAACGACAACGCACGGTTGAGCACCATCCGATGCTCACCAAGATGATACTCAGCGGCATAGGTGCGCAAATCGTCGAACTCAAACTGGATGAAACTCGGCGGGATGGACTTGAGGAACTTCGTCGGAAGACCCAGCGCCTGCGCCTCACTGAGCAGCTGACTCCACATCCGGCCCGCCAACGAGGGGCGCTCCTCCGACAACCCCGCATCCGGCAGGAAGAGGAGTCCGCCCAACAGGAGGCCTAGCAAGGCTACTCTATGCAACGCGGGCACCATCGACATTGATCAACTCGTGGATGGAAAGGCTATCTCAGGAAGTATCGATCACATCTCATGGTCATCACGGGCATACCAGTCAGGCCGCCCCCCTTCCTCCATGAGGGTCAGCTGATTCAGCAACGCAGGCGATACAGGATCCAGGAAACGAGAGGGGTTCGAGAGCACCATGCCGCTTCCCCGATCGAACACATTGATCGGATAGGTGAGGTACAGATACCGCTTGGCTCTCGTCACGGCAACATAAAACAGCCGCCGCTCCTCCTCCAGCTCCTCGTCCTCACCGAACGCATAGACCGAGGGAAACCGTCCATCCACAACCCACATGACGAATACAGATTGCCACTCAAGCCCCTTGGCCGAATGGATGGTGGACAACACGAGTCGCTCGTCATCCCGATCAGGCGCTTCGTTGCCGGCGGCGCTCCCATCCGGGGGCTCCAACGCCAGATCCGACAGGAAAGCTTCGAGCTCTTGATACCGCTCCGCAATCGTCTGCAAATGGTCCAGATCCCGCGCACGCTTGGGATAGTCGTCGTACTGCTCCTTGAAAATCGGCAAGTAATACTCATAGATCTGGCTCACCAAATGCGCGGGGCGCAGCGCGTCGTCTCCCGCAAGGCTTTCGAGGGTCAGCGCCAAATCCTTCAGCCCCTTCCCCGTTCGCCCCGGCATCATAGAAAGGACATGATAGGGATTGTCAGACTTCACGAGCGCCGCCATGACATCCTGCGCTTTTTTCGGCCCGACACCTTCGATGAGCATGAGCACGCGATGCCAGCTGACAAGATCCAGCGGGTTCGCCACCACTCTCAAATGGGCCAACAGATCCTTGACATGTGCGGTCTCGATAAATTTAACCCCGCCACGCTTGATAAATGGCAGTCCGTGACGCGACAACTCAATTTCCAGATCGAAGGAATGGAAACTCGACCGAAACAGCACCGCCATTTCGCTGAGCGGGACCCCTTCCTCCCGCAGCTCCAAAATCTTCTGCGCGATGAAGCGCGATTGAGCATTCTCCCCTGCCGCTTCCACCAACGTCGGCAATGGCCCGTCCAACTTCCGCGTAAAGAGCCGCTTGGTATATTTCTCAGTTGCCACGTCGATCACGGCATTCGCGAGATTCAGGATCGGCTGGGTACTGCGGTAGTTCTCTTCAAGCTTATAAATCGTGGTGCCGGGGAAAAGCGACGGAAACTCCATGATGTTTTTGAACGTCGCGCCGCGAAACGCGTAGATGGATTGCGAATCGTCCCCGACGACCATGACATTCCGATGAGTGGACGCAAGGTGCCGAATGACATCCGCCTGCAAGCGATTGGTGTCCTGATACTCATCCACCAGAATATACCGATACAACGATGACATCGTCCGCCTGACCGCCTCATCTTCCATCAAGAGCCGCCGCAGCAGCACCAGTAAGTCGTCATAATCCACCAGCTGGCGCTGGCGTTTCGACGCCTGATAACCCTGCTGCAACTGACCCAGCGCCTCCAGATGGTCCGCGAAATGATTGAACTCTTCGACGACAATCTCGTCGAGCGGACGCAGCGTATTTTCGGATTTGCTGAACATCTCCGCAATCGTACCCTTCCGGGGAAAGCGCTTGTCTTTTTCGTTCAAGCCGAGCTGCACACGAACCAGAGCGATCAAGTCTTCTGCATCACCCCGATCCAGAATGGTAAAGCCGGGCTCAAGGCCGATCGCTCGGCCATAACGCCGGAGCAACATATTGGCCACGGAATGGAACGTACCGCCACGCACCCGCTCGCTGCGCACGCCGATCAACTCGCCCGCACGTTCGAGCATCTCCTGCGACGATTTTCTCGTAAAGGTGAGCAGCAGAATGTGAGACGGATCGACTCCCGAGTCGATCAAATAGGCCACGCGATAGACCAGCGTTCGCGTCTTGCCGCTGCCGGCGCCGGCAATAACCAAGGCTGGCCCCTCGCCGGCGGTGACCGCCGCAAGCTGCTGGGCATTCAACGCTGCGGCATAGTCGATGGAGAGCTTCCGGGAATCAGCCTCGTCGACCAGGCGCTTCAGCACATAGGTTTTCGTTTCTCGTTCCATAAGGGATGAGTGAGGAAATTGTTGGGCAGTCCAATCATTCAGGGGAAGGGCTGTATAACATACTCCCCGCCGCCCTTTCAAAGAAGGAAGAGGGATGGCTCGGTGAGTCCCCTGTGCTCGCGCAACGCGCGGTCGCGGACTCCCCTCGTTGGACGCGCGC
>VFKF01000492.1 GCA_009885705.1 Nitrospira sp.
ATATCGAACAGCTGAATCCTGATCGGAGGGTGTATGCCGTTCTCACGTCGAACATTACTCAAGGCCACCGGACTTGGAACGATCGCTGCATTGACTGGCGGCTGCGACGCCGTCGGGTCCGTCTTCGGCCGGATGTTTGCCATTCCCTCGCGCGACACGACCTACTTCACACCCAACGCAAAATTCTATGTCGTAAACTATGCCGACAGCGCGGTCTCCATGACGCGTGACGTCGATATCGAGCAATGGAAAGTCCGCGTCAAAGGGGAAGTGAAGACGCCACTGGCACTGGGCTGGCGCGATATCCTGAATCGCGATTCTTACGATCAAGTCTCCACCCTCATGTGCATCGACACACTTCCCGGCGGCGACAGCATGGGCACCGCGACATGGCGCGGGATCTCACTCAAGAAACTCCTGAGGGAGGCAGGCGCCGATGAAGAGACCGCCCGCGACGTGATCTTTCGGGGCATCGACGGCTACGACGACAGCATTCCCTTCACTCGCGCGATGCAAGACGATGTCATGCTGGCCTTCCTGATGAACGGGGAAAAGCTCCCGAAAGAACATGGCTTTCCCATCCGGCTCATCGTGCCGGGACTCTACGGCATCAAAAACGTGAAGTGGATCACTGAAGTCGAAGTCTATCCGGGAGACTATCAAGGCTACTGGCAGCGCAAAGGCTGGACCGACGATGGGACGATCAAGATTTTTTCCCGCATCGATTCGCCCGGCCACTATCAAACACTCCGTGGGGCCGAGCAGAAATTTCGCGGCATCGCCTTCGGCGGGCCTAACAGTATCAGCAAAGTGGAACTGAGCTTCGACGCGGGCCGCACGTGGAACGAGTGCGAAATCGAAAAGCCGATGTCACCCTATTCCTGGATCATCTGGAACTACACCTGGAAGCCTTCTCAACGCGGCAAGTTCCAAACCGTCGTGCGCGCAACGGACACGAAGGGACAGTTACAGATCGCGGAAATCGTCAGGCCGCAGCCAGCAGGGGCAAGTGGGCTGCACACCATTATTGCGGACGTTGAGCAAGTCTAACCCGCTCCTCTCCCCATCAACACCCCAAGCACAATTCCACTGGCCTTGACGTACATACACTCTGTATGTACACTTCCTGAGCGCGTTTCGAATAGGACGAAACTAAACGAAAAGCGAACATTGCCAAACACGGCATCGATTTCCTGGATGTCCCTGAGATGTTTGGCAGCCTGATGTTGGTGGGAACGGACAGCCGGAAAGACTACGGCGAAACCAGGAATGTTGGCTTCGGATTCATTCGCGGGCGGCTCATAGCGGTCGCCTTTACTGAACGTACGCCAAATTTCATTCGGATTATCTCAGCACGAAAGGCGAACAAACGTGAAGAAGCCTACTATCAAGAAACGATCGCGGACGAATTGGGCAAGAATTGACGCGCTCAAGGATAGTGAGATCGATTTCTCTGACATCCCGGAGCTAGGCAAGGCCTTCTTCAAGCGTGCCACATTGAGGCTTCCTGAGCCAAAGACCGCCGTCACCATTCGATTGGATCGTCAGGTCTTAAATTGGTTCAAGACCAAGGGGCCAGGTTACCAGACGCGGATCAATGCCCTACTTCGGGCCTACATGGAAGCGCACAAAGGATGAGGAGGGATGGAGCCTGATGATCTTCTGTGCTCGCGCAACGCGCGGCCTCAGAAGGCCCTCGTTGGACGCGCGC
>VFKF01000256.1 GCA_009885705.1 Nitrospira sp.
AGGTGAATCGTACCTTTCTCGCGATTCTCTCGGGACCTGGCACAGCCAAGACGCTGGAGGCGATGCATCGGGCCTCTGTGCTGGAAAAGTTGGTTCCCGCGATGAAGCGCGTGCGTGGCCTCATGCAGTTCAACCAGTATCACAAGTACACGGTCGACGAGCATAGTTTGCTCGCGGTCACGCGGGCGGAAGACCTGGCACAGGATCAGGGAGTGATGGGGGACGTCTATCGCAGTATTAAGCGAAAGGATCTGCTCCATCTCGCCGTGTTGTTCCATGATCTGGGAAAGGGCCAGGAAGAAGATCACAGTGAAGCGGGAAAGCGATTGGTTGAAGAGGCCGCGGTTCGGCTTGGATTCGACGAGCAGGACAAGCGCACCCTCGCGTTCCTCGTGCAGAAGCATCTACTCATGGCCCACACCGCATTTCGGCGAGACCCGAACGACGTGAAGGTGGTGCTGCCCTTTGCCCGTGAAGTCGGGACGCCCGAAGTCTTGAAGAAGCTCTTGGTGCTCACGGCGGCGGATATCGCGGCCGTCGGTCCCGGTGTCTTGACCAAGTGGAAAGAATCGCTGCTGATCGAACTCTACCAGCGCACGATGTCCGAGGTGTCTGGAGAACGGAACGGCGTCGAGGCACCAGAGCGAATCCGCCAGATTGCCGAAGAGGTGAGCCGGCACCCGTCGATGGCAGGGCAGGCCGATGGAACATTGGCCTGGGTCGAACAGCAACTGAAGCAATTCCCCGAGCGGTATGCCTATGGCACGCCGTCGGCCCGTATCGCGGCGCATTTGGCGGCTGTTCGGCGATTACATGCCGGTGACGTGCTGGTGGAGACGGAGTTCAACGGGGACTTGGGGACCTGCGAATATACGGTTGTGGCCCATAACGATGTGACGCCCGGAATTTTTTCGAAGATTGCCGGAGTGATGGCGGGCAGCGGGGTGCAGATTCTCGATGCGCAGATTCTCACCAGAGCCGACGGGATTGTCGTCGATACGTTCCAGGTGATGGACCCGGACTATCAGGGCGCACCTCCGGCCGAGCGGCTCCGGACGGTGGGCGACCGGATCGCATCGGTCCTCAAGGGGTGGGAGCATGTCGACGATGTGCTGCGCCGGGGCGCGCGGTTGAAGCTGACGAGATCGCTGCCGAAAGCTCCTGACGCGACGGAGGTGCGGATCGACAATGAAACGTCGGACGCCTATACGATCATCGACGTCTTTGCCGACGACCGGCAGGGCCTGTTGTATGTGATTACCAATACGATCTTCCAGCTCGGGCTGTCGATCCATGCCGCACGCATCTCGACGCGCCTCGATCAGGTGGCCGACGTGTTCTACGTCGCCGATCAGCAGGGGAGAAAGCTGGAGGACCACGGGCAATTGGAGCGGTTACGAACGGGAGTCGAAACGGCCATCGAGAATTTTCTCGAGGCGAAAGCGGCCTAGCAGAGGCGGCGCAGTCTCATTCAGGGTCATTTGAAAGGAGAAGGGGATGAACGTACGTGAAGTGTTGGAGTATGTGAAGAAACATAAAGTCCAGATCGTCGACTTGAAGTTTGTCGATCTCATCGGGACCTGGCAGCATTTCAGTATTCCGACGAATGAATTGACGGAAGACCTCTTCAAGGACGGGTCCGGACTGGACGGCTCCTCCATTCGCGGCTGGAAGGCCATCAACAACAGCGATATGTTGGTCGTGCCGGATCCGTCGACAGCCTGTCTCGATCCGTTCTGTGCGGTCCCGACGCTGAGCCTCATCGGCAACGTGGTCGATCCGATCACGCGCGAGACCTACGATCGCGATCCGCGTTATGTCGCCCAGAAGGCGGAGAAATATCTCCAGAGCACGAAGATCGGCGATACCTCCTACTGGGGTCCCGAAGCCGAGTTCTTCATTTTCGATCAAGCTCGCTACGATCAGAATGGCCATAGCGGCTACTACTTCATCGATTCCGAAGAAGGCGTCTGGAACATGGGGCAGGAAGGCCACAACCTGGGCGGCAAGATCCGTCAGAAGGAAGGCTATTTCCCTGTCGCCCCGACCGATACGCAACAGGACATCCGCAGCGAGATGATTCTGGAGATGGAGAAAGCCGGTATCCAGATCGAGAAGCATCACCACGAAGTCGCCACGGCCGGTCAGGCGGAAATCGATATCCGCTTCGACTCGCTGGTCAGGACGGCAGACAAAATGATGATGTACAAGTACATCGTCAAGAACGTGGCTCGCCGGCATGGCAAGACCGCGACCTTCATGCCGAAGCCGATTTTCGGCGATAACGGATCGGGCATGCATAGCCACCAGAGCATCTGGAAGGACGGCAAACCCCTGTTCGCCGGGAAGGAATATGCGGGCGTGTCGCAGATGTGCCTGCACTACATCGGCGGCATTCTAAAACATGCGCCGGCGCTGGCGGCCTTTACCAATCCCACGACGAACTCCTACAAGCGCTTGACGCCAGGGTTCGAAGCTCCGGTGTTGTTGGCCTATTCCAGCCGGAATCGGTCGGCAGGCATCCGGATTCCCATGTATTCACCGAGCCCCAAGGCGAAGCGGATCGAGGTACGGTTTCCGGACCCGGCCGCGAATCCCTATCTCGCCTTCTCTGCCATGCTCATGGCCGGGTTGGACGGTATCCAGAACAAGATCAACCCCGGTGAACCGGCGGAGCAGGATCTCTACGATCTCGAGGCGAAGGCAGCGGCGAAGATTCGGACCATGCCGGGCAGCCTCGACGAAGCGTTGAACAACCTTGAGAAGGACCATGAGTTCCTGCTCAAAGGCGGGGTCTTCAGCAAGGACCTGATTGAAGCCTGGATCGGGTACAAGCGGACCAAGGAAGTCGATACCATGCGGTTGCGTCCGCATCCGTATGAGTTCTATCTCTATTACGACGTCTAGAGTACAGGACCCATCTTAGGTATGGGTTGACCTGGCCTGGGAGACATGGTACATATCTCCCTTATGAGCGGAGTCGAGGCAATGGCGCCTCGGTAAGGCTCTCGACATACGGCAAGCGGACAACGGCGTCCGTCATTCTGGAAAGAGTGGCGGACGCCGTTTTGTTTGCCGGCATATTCCGAGACGATGGGGTCTTGGATCGGGGTGGCAGCGCCACCTCCAAGTAGGACAATGGCGTCCTCATTCTGGAAACAGGGTGAGGACGTTTTTCTGTTTTTGAACTACCGCGTACCACAAGGAGGCCGTCATGCATGCAGCGGATCATGAGCGGATCGCAGGTCTTGCGAAAAAGAAGTTCGGGTTTATGGACACCTCGCTCGGCGGGTATCTGCTGCTGTCTGCCATGGCCGGGGTCTATCTGGGATTCGGCATAGCGCTGATTTTCAGCATCGGGGGGCCGTTGGCGGCGGCCGGGTCGCCAGTGCTCAAGTTAGTTATGGGCGCTTCCTTCGGTATCGCGTTGACGCTGGTCATCTTTGCGGGGTCGGAATTATTCACGGGTAACAACATGGTTGGCGCGATCGGGGGCTTGTCGCGGAGCGTCAGTTGGTCAGAAGTTGCGCAGTTCAATTTCTGGTCGTGGGTCGGCAACTTGATCGGGTCGCTGGCGTTGGCCTGGTTGGTGGTGGAATCCGGTGTGTTCTCAAAAGGTCCGACCGCCGAGCTGATTCAGAAAGTCGCCGGGGTGAAAATGTCGCTGGCGCCATGGGAGTTGTTCGTGCGGGGGATTCTGTGCAACTGGCTCATTTGTCTGGCGGTCTGGATGGCCGGGCGAACCTCGAACGACACCGCCAAGATTCTCCTGATCTTCTGGTGCTTGTTCGCGTTCATCGGGATCGGATTCGAGCATAGCATCGCGAATCAATCGTTTCTGGGGATGGCGTTGTTCCTGCCGCATGAGGCGGCGATCAGCTGGGCAGGGTTCTGGTACAACCAGTTCTTCGTCGTGCTGGGCAATATTGTCGGCGGCGGCGTCTTTGTCGGGGCGCTCTACTGGTTCGTGAGTCCCTATCGTGTGGCCGAGCCGGTGGTTGTGCCGGTATCCGGCGACGTGACGTCAGCGGTTGCGCAATCATAATGTACGTGAGTGATAGCAGAAATCTTAACGAGGCGAAGGAGGCCGTTCATGGAGAAGGAAGACATTCGGAAGGCAATTAAGGCGAAGAGGCTGGCGAAAAAAGTGACGATTGCAGAGGTGGCCAAAGCAGTCGGAAGGAATCCCACGTTCGTCGGGGCGGTCTTGCAAGGGACGCACAAACTGCCGGCTGAGGAAGCCAAGAAAATCGGCGACCTGCTGGGGCTAGACGGTGAATTGACCGCCGCATTGAGCAAGTTTCCTGTTCGCACCGATTTCCCGAATACGACCGATCCGTTCAAGTATCGCTTGATGGAAATCATCGGGGTTTACGGCGACTCGATGCGTGAGCAAGCCAACGAGATGTTTGGCGACGGCATCATGAGCGCCATCGATTTCACGCTGGATATGGAAAAGGTGATCGGCAGCCAAGGCGAAGCTCGCTGCAAAATTACGCTGAATGGGAAGTGGCTCGAGTACAAGACTTTCTAGCCTAGCTCGATGCGCGTGGTTTGGTGCGGGAACAACGGCGTTTCCGCGTCGTGACGACAGAGGACGATACACAGCGGACAATGGCGTCCGTCATTCTGGAAAGAGTGGCGGACGCTTTGTGTTTTAGGGGTATGTGGCGGCCTGATTCAGGCATGTCAGTAAGAGAAGGAGGCGTCATGAGCGATGGAGATGGGAACAGCAGTCGGACGATGGCAGTAAGCCCTAGAGCCGATGCCGAGAAAGCCGAGTCCTCCGACGAACATCTTGAACGCACGATCGAACGGGCGGTGGCGGGAGCGGTGATACGAGCCGCCGATCCCTCGCGCCGGCGGTTTCTGACCGCGATGGGAGCGGCCGCGTTGACGGCCCTTGTCGCAGAATTACTTCCCCTGAAAGAGTTTGCCGCATTTGCGGCCGATCCGGTGGGGAAGCCGGAAAAGACAGATCTCAACATCGCCTTTATTCCCATTACCTGTGCCACACCGATCATCATGGCGGAGCCGTTGGGTTTCTATCGCAAGCATGGGCTGAATGCCAAGGTCAAACGTGCTGCGGGCTGGGCCATGGTTCGAGATTGGGCCATCAATAAAGATGTCGACGCGGCGCACATGCTGTCGCCGATGCCGTTGGCCATCACGCTGGGAGCCGGCTCTGTTCCGGTCCCCTTCTATATGCCGGCGGTGGAGAATGTGAACGGCCAAGCGATCACGCTCCATAACAAACACAAGGGCGTGACAACGGCCGCCGACATGAAGGGATTCCGCTTCTGCGTGCCGTTCGATTACTCGATGCACAACTATCTCCTGCGCTATTTCCTGGCGGAGGGTGGCGTGCATCCGGACAAAGACGTGCAGATTCGTGTCGTGCCTCCGCCGGAGATGGTGGCCAATCTGAAGGCCGGCAATGTGGACGGGTATCTGGCCCCCGATCCCTTCAACCAACGGGCTGTGTATGAAAATGCGGGATTCATTTTCAAGCTCTCTAAGGAAATCTGGGATAAGCATCCCTGCTGCGGCTTCGCGATTTCCAAAGAGTTTGCCTCGCAATATCCGAACACGTTCCTGGCGCTCTTCCGGTCCATCGTAGATGCCACCAACTACGCGTCCAATCCGGCCCACCGGAAAGAGATCGCCGAGGCGATTGCGCCGACGAATTACTTGAATCAGCCGGTGACGGTCCTGGAACAAGTGCTGACGGGCACCTATGCCGACGGATTGGGCGCGATCAAAAAGGATCCTGGCCGCATCGATTTCGATCCCTATCCCTGGCACTCGATGGCGATCTGGATCATGACCCAAATGAAACGGTGGGGCCATTTAAAGGGTGAGGTCAATTACAGCGCCGTGGCCGAGCAAGTGTATCGAGCGGCCGACTGCGATCGGATCGCCAAGGAGCTTGGTTATCCGACGCATCAGGGAGTGATGGCCAAACATACGATCATGGGCCGGGAGTTCGATGCAACTCAACCGGATGCCTATGTTCGCAGCTTCAAAATCCACAGTATGGCGTAAGAGCCGAAAAGGCCTGGAACTATGAAAACAAATGGAAATGGCAGTCCCTGGATGATTTCGGTGTTTCTTCTCGTGATTTTTCTCGGCGGGTGGCATTTGCTGACGCTGCGGACGTCGTTCGATGCGAAGGGCAAGACGGAGGAGCAATTGCAGATGCTGGAGTTCAACGGAGACATCGTTCGAGCCGAAGCAGGAGGCTACGCCTGGAACCCCGAGAAGATGAAGGGCGTGCCTGGCCCCCTCGCGGTGGTGGAGAAGGCACGAGTTGAGCTGAGCGAGGCCTTCGTCATCAAGGGAACCAACGACCACGGTATCGGCTACCTGGTCCTGTACACGGTCTCGCGGTTTGCGGGAGGGTTCCTCGCGGCATCGGTCGTCGCGATCATCTTCGGTGTTCTCCTGGGGCTGAACCGCGTCCTGTTCCGAGCGGTCAACCCGTTCATTCAGGTCTTAAAACCGATCTCGCCGCTGGCCTGGATGCCCTTGCTGCTGTATACGGTCAAGGACCCCAAATGGACAGCCGTCTTGGTTGTATTCATGGCAGCCGTCTGGCCGACCCTGGCGACGACGGCCTTCGGCGTGAGTTCGCTCAAAAAGGAATATCTCCATGTCGCGGCCATTCTGCAGCTCTCTTGGTTCAAGCGGCTCTATCGGGTGATTTTGCCAGGGGCAGCCCCGACCATCGTGAACGGGTTGAGAATCGCGTTCGGGAGCGCACTGGTGGCCGTGGTGCCGGCAGAGATGCTGCTGGGTGAGTTGGGCGTCGGTTATCTGAGCTGGATCGAGTGGAACAATCTCGACATCGCCGGGGTCATCTTCGCCATCCTGGTGGTCGGGGTCGTCGGCGTGATTCTGGATTCAGGGTTCAACAAACTTGCGGGTCTTGTAACCTATCAGGAGTAACTATGTCATTTCTCGTCGTCGATCATGTGAGCAAGTTTTTTCCCAGTCATGCCGGGGGCGGAGAGGTCTGTATTTTCAAAGACGTGACCTTGAAAGTCGACAAGGGCGAATTCGTCACCGTGATCGGCCATTCGGGCTGCGGCAAGAGCACCCTGCTCAACATCATCGCCGGCTTGGAAACATTGTCTGAAGGCGGAGTGATCTTGAACGGGCGCGAGGTGTCCGGTCCAGGCTTGGATCGGATGGTGGTCTTCCAAAATTTTGCCCTCATGCCCTGGATGACGGTGTTCGAGAACATTGCGTTGGCGGTTCGCTCGGCCTATCCGGATTGGGGGCGGGAACAAGTGACCGCACATGTGCACAAATATATTGATCTGGTCGGCCTGAAGGGCGCCGAGGAAAAGCGGCCGATCGCCTTGTCGGGTGGCATGAAACAACGAGTCGGTCTTGCCAGGGCATTTTCCATCGAACCCAAGGTGTTGCTGCTGGATGAGCCCTTCGCCCAGATCGACGCGCTGACCAGAGGCGTGATTCAAGAGGAATTGGTCCAGATGTGGAACGCGACGCGCAACACGGTGTTCATGGTTACGCACGATGTGGACGAGGCGATTCTCTTATCCGACCGCATCATGCTCATGACGAACGGGCCATCGTCGCGTGTGGCGGAGATCGTGGATGTGACGATCCCTCGCCCCAGGTCGAGAGATACGGTCATCGAACATCCCCATTACTACAAAATCAGAAACCATGTGATTCATTTTCTGGTCCGCCATGCTGTACATGGAGCGGCGGGCGAGAGGGGGGTGCCGGGCGAAACTTCGGATGTCGCTCCGCTCGTCGTGAGGTTCTAACGGACGATTTCGGCATCGTGCCGGTTCCCATCGGAGAGCCGGTTGTGTGGTGCGGGAACAACGGCGTTCCCGCTGCGTAGCGTAGGCGGTGATGTGAAACGGACAACGGCGTCCGTCTCCTTTTTGGGAAGACGGGCGCCGTTATGTTTTTCACGTCTAGTGACGATAGAGGAGGAGGCGATGTACGCGACAGATCAAAAACAGACCGCATCGTCGAGGGGTGAGACTGATCCTGCAGCGATGACGAACGAGGATCGTGTGGTGCAATGGTTGATTGAATGCGGCGCGAGTTCGCTTGAAGACTTGACGCGGCTGCCTGGGCTGGACTGGGTCGCAGTCTTTTCAGCCGTCGACCGTCTCAATCGCGCCGGTTTCGTGGTGCTCAAGAAACACGGCGCCGACTATCGGGTGTCGTTGGAGAAAGGAACATGAACAAAATCGAAGCCCTCAAGACGGAGCGTGATGGGTTGGCGGTGAAAGAGATGATCGCCCACTACGCCAAAACGGGATGGGAATCGATCCCGGAGGACGA
>VFKF01000474.1 GCA_009885705.1 Nitrospira sp.
ATCCCTTTGCCAGCAAAACGTTCAAAATAACGTCCGAGAATGAGTTGGCGATCATCCTAGGCCTGAAGTTGGGCCTGGTGCTTCTCAACCCCGCCTTATCCGATCGCGAGGGCTCGGATCAGTTGCCGGCAGAGGATTCCGGGAACGGAGCAGATGGAGCGGCCGTTCCTATCAACGTGCCGGTACAGGCCAAGTCCTCCTCCGACAATGCCAGCCCGCAGCAGACCATCACCCGATACACCGAGAGCCTGCAGCAGGCCGACGCGGTATACAAACAGACCCTCACCCAGAGTTCGAAAGCACTCAACGATATCAGGAGCGGATCAGCAGAAGGCCTCTCGACTGCTAAGGACATGATCAACAGCCTGACCGACCTGATCTTAGACGACGCCACCTCTGGCGCCATGGGGAGTTTATTGGGTGCCCAGGATCTCGACGATATTGGGGTCCTCCATGCCATGAACGTCGCCGTGCTTTCGATGATGGTCGGGCGGCAATTTGACCTGAGCCATGAAGACACGCAGATGTTGGGCATTGCCGGTCTCTTGCACGACATTGGTGAACAACAACTCCCCTCACACCTCCAGTATGGCGGGGGCAGCCTGACCGCCGACAACCGGAAGGCCTTTCAGCAACATGTCGATCTCGGGCTCACGATGCTGACACAGTTTCCCGGAATCCCCGCAGCCGTCGTCAACATAATCCGGCAGCACCATGAACGGATCGATGGATCCGGCTATCCCGCGCACTTGAAGGGTGAACAACTGTCGTTGTCCTCCAGAATTCTCATGGCCGTCGATGAATATGAAAGCCTCATCAATGCGCCGGATGTGTGCAAGAACCTGTCCCCGACTGAGGCACTCTCGAAAATGTATCTCACCGGCAAAACAACATTTTCTGAAGAGGTGATCGTCGCCCTGATTCAGATCTTGAGCGTCTACCCGCCTGGGACGGTCGTGGAGCTCTCCGACAAATCCATCGGGCTGGTCATCAGCATCAACCTACATGCCCGCATGCGCCCGCTGGTCATCATGTACGATCCAACAGTCGATCAGGCCAACCCGAATATTGCCAATCTTAGCCACGACAGCAATCGATCGATCGTGCGGAGTATCCCGAGAAATGAGCTGTCCCACGAGGTATCCGACTATCTCAATCTGAGCCGCTGGACAGGCTACTTCATCAACTCCTCCCTGGAGGCCTTGCAGGAACAACAGGCGGCCTAGCGAGTCATCTGGCGTTGCCAAGCGCTCCTGTGTTATGTCAACGGCCATGCCGACACCGCGACTGTTGCTCCTCATCCCTCCGCTCACGCAACTGAATACGCCTTACCCCTCTACGGCTTATCTCACCGGCTTTCTCCGTGGTCGTGGGATTGAAACCTCCCAGGCCGATCTGGGCATCGACATGGTGCTCAAGATCTTCAGCCGATCGGGTCTCCAGGCAGTGTTCGATCAAGTGCGCGGGCTCAACGATGAACTGCCCGGTGAAGCCAGACAGATGCTTGCGGTCGAGCCGGCCTATCTGCATACCATCGAGCCAGTCATCGAATTCCTCCAAGGGCGCAATCCCTCATTAGCCCTGCTCCTCGCCCGTCCAGGATTCCTGCCTCAAGGCCCTCGCTTTGCCGGCCATCGAGGACGATCCTCGTCAATACATGCCCTATCAGAGCAAGATCGCGCCAAACGATTCGCCACCCTCTATCTTGAAGACCTGGCCGATTTGATCCAGGCGACGGTCTCACCCCATTTTGCCCTGAGCCGCTATGCCGAACATATCGCCAGAGCCGCCTCGTCGTTTGAGACCATTATCGAAGCCGTTTCGGTCCCTCCGACTTTGACGGATCAATTCATGCTCGAGTCCCTGTGGGCGCATCTCGAGCGCCACAAGCCTACACTCGTGGCGCTCACCGTGCCCTTTGCGGGAAATCTCTACGGCGCCTTTCGTATCGCCCACTCGATCAAGCAGCGACGCCCCGACATCACCGTTGCTCTTGGAGGCGGTTATGCCAACACAGAACTTCGTCGTCTATCCGACCCACGAGTGTTCGACTATGTCAATTTCGTCACGCTCGATGACGGGGAACGGCCCCTGCTGTCGCTGATCGAACATTTGGCTGGAACCAGGTTACGGACCAAGCTCTGTCGGACGTTCTATCGAGAGAAGGATCGAGTGGTCTTCGCGAATGAGATCTCCGATCGGGAGTTCAGCATGGGTGAGGTCGGTTGCCCAACGTATAGCGGTCTGAACCTGGGTCGCTATCTCACCATTTTAGACAGCACCAATCCCATGCATCGCCTCTGGTCGGAAGGCCATTGGAATAAATTGACGGTCGCCCACGGCTGTTACTGGAAGCAATGTACCTTCTGCGACGTCGGGCTCAACTACATCAGCCGCTACGAGATGACGCCGACCGATCGGCTCATCCAGCAGATCGAACAATTGATCGCCGAGACCGGCCGCCGGGGATTTCATTTTGTCGACGAAGCGGCACCTCCCGCTGCGCTGAAGGCCCTCGCCTTGGCTTTACTGGAACGGGGCATCACGATTTCCTGGTGGGGCAATATCCGCTTTGAAGAAGCATTTACGCCAGACCTCTGCCGCCTCCTGGCTGCCTCCGGTTGCATTGCGGTAACGGCAGGACTCGAAGCCGCCTCCGACCGGTTGCTGGAGAAGATCAAGAAAGGCATTACCGTCGATCAGACGGCGCTTGTCGCGGCAGCCTTCAAAGATGCAGGTATCCTGATCCATGCCTATCTCATGTACGGCTGCCCCTCCGAGACCGTCCAGGAAACCGTAGACTCGCTGGAGCGAGTTCGTCAATTGGTCGCGGCAGACCTCATGCAATCCGCCTTCTGGCATCGTTTCACCGCGACGGCTCACAGCCCGATCGGCCTCAAACCGGCTGCGCATGGTCTGCGTATCCTCGGACCGACGTTTCAGGGTTTCGCGGAAAATGACCTTCAGCATGAGGACCGAGCGGGCGAGACGCCAGACTGGCTCGGTGAAGGACTGCGGCGGTCGATGCTCAATTATCTGGAAGGAAAAGGTCTCACGCTTGATGTCCGCCAATGGTTCGACCATGCCACACCCAAGCCTCGCGTCTCCTCCACTTGGGTACAGCGTCTCCTCAAGGGTCGAGTGGTTGAAGATGACCCCCAGGCAGAGCGGCGGCTCGTGTGGCTAGGCGGGCAACCAGTCTGTGAGCCGGTCGGAAAAAGAACGAGACTCATTCTGCCGGGGCGAACCAGCGATCACGCCGTCACGCTCTCCACACAGCAGGCCGAGTGGCTGAACGATCTGATTCAGCGATCTACACCGCACAGCGCCCCCTCATCTCCCTACCCCCTCCTCCGGGACACGAAGACAACCTTTCCAGGAACCGCAAAGGATTTCGAGACCTTCCTGAACAGCCCCTCATGGAAAAAGGTTCGCTCAGCCGGTTTGTTGCTCGTGTAGAACTTGGTCTAATCATATTTCGAGATGATTCGCATGGCCTGCGAGAACGCGACAGTCTTCCTCGGTAAGTGAGAACACTTCCGTCTTTCAAGCCGCTGAGCGCTAACCGCGAGGCGCATACCTGATCATCGCCACCTCAGACGAGTGTGAAACGGAGCACGAATGTTTTAAATGCCATCGACCTCTCATTTTTCAGAACCCTACCGACAGTCCAATGGTACTGAAAAACACCGATCGATCCGCAGGTCCGAATAACTCACTCCCGATCCCTATATCGGCGACGACTCGCGAACTCACCTGATGCCGAAGACCGATCCCGATCCCTGTCGGATTTCGTTGGCCCATCAGATCAGATTGACGGGTGAAGACGTTGGCAATAATGGTATCGCGAAAACTTGTGGGATATCCGAGCGGATAACTCACCGCCGCCACCACACGGTATGCTCCCGACCGTTCCTGGCCCTGTGGCGACCCCAGAAACGTATATCCCACATTGAGATGGGTTCGCCATTGTCCGAACGAGCGCGTCATGACCCCGGTCACCGCGGTATCCACGCCCTTCGCACTCACACCAGTGGGAAACCCCAATTGCACCCGGACGGCGAAAGCCGGCAGGCTCAGGGTCTCAGCATTAAAGTTATACAGCGCGCCAACCGTGAGATTGCCCGATTTGTCATCCCCCACGACTGATCGCGGGTCCGTCGACACATCGCTACTCAACTCCAATTGGGTATTATCAAATGCCCCGATGATCAACTGGGGCTGGAACACGAGTCGGCTTCCCCCTCGCTTGCGGTCATTAAACAATAGTCCTCCCTCGACCCCGATCTCTCCCTTCGGAACCACATAGGCATCTTCAATCGCAATGGGACGGTTGGGGTCCAGATTGTCATGATCCAACGCCCAGACGGCGGTCGGCACCATCAGCAGGAACAGGATGACCACTCGGGCAGTATTCATAGTCACTGGCGACCTCTTGAGGGCCCCGAGTGTTCGCCCGTCGCTCCAGGTTCTACCCCTGAGGTGAAGCCAGAATGGTGGGGCTGGCCCTCACGCACGATGAAGGGATTCATGGCATCCGCACTGGCCCAGTAGTAGGCCTGGGTTACGCGGTAGATTTCCTGACGCTTTTCCTCCCATGTCGGGAGGAGATCAGTGGTGAGGATATCGCTGATGTTGTCATGCATCATATGCAGGTTATTAAAAATATTGGCGATCTCGGGATACTCGGCCGCAAACCTCGGGCTCAATTCCTCTGTCATGGGCATGAACGTCCACTCCACGGGCGGCCTGTCGAGGTAGCCATGATAGATGCGCAAGATCGGTCCCACTACCTGCTCTTTGGCCTCCAGAGTCGGGGCTGCGTCCAACGGGTCATACACCGCCACTTGCAGATAGTGATAAGCCCAGATGGTGGCGTTGAAGAGCGGAAACTTCTGGCGAAACGATTTGGAATAGGGAAAGGTATCCAGGCGCTGATGATCCAGCCGGTTGGCCGTAATGGAATACGTGCTGTCCTGATAAAACGCCAACACCTTTCGGATGGCGGCCCCTTTGTCCACCAGGTCAGAGCTGTAAATGTCATAGGTGGCACGATGAAGCGCATGGGCTTCATCGAAGGTGTTCTGGGCCTTCCAGGCCAGTTTCATGTAGGTCGGCGCGATCGCTTCCTCGTTCGGATTGAGCAGGGGTCGAGAGTGAATAAACCGGAGCGTCTCCTTCCGAGCCCTGTCCTCAATGGCCGGAACATTTTTTGCGCCAGTCAGAAGAAGGTTTTCGTACAGATTGGAATGGCCGAAGTCGACTCCGTTAAATTCGATGTCGAGCTCTCGCAAATTTTCCCGGAGCGCAAAATTCCAGAGCGCCCGGTAATAGAACCGCTTATCCCGTTGCTCGAACTGGGTGCAGGCTCCCGTGACGCCGGCGAGGAGGATCGTGACACCGAACAAGGCCCATAGTTGTCGCATACGCATGATTTTTCTCTCCTGGAACGTCCGCGCCATTCACTCTACGTACAGCCCGTCAACAGACCGTGCCACGGTTGGTGTCTGGCTTCATGGGCATCTTCCTGTATCCGCTCGGACTGATCGCGGGCTCAGTCTCACGCCACCCGCGCACGCCGGAGGCGTAGGCTGTTCGCCACCACGCTGACTGAACTGAAGGCCATGGCCGCACTGGCAAGAATCGGGCTGAGCAACATTCCAAAGGCCGGGTAGAGAATGCCGGCCGCTATCGGAATGCCGACGACATTATAGATGAACGCCCAGAACAGGTTCTGTTTCATCGTCCGCATCGTGCGCCTCGCCAGAAGAATAGCCGACGCGACGCCGTGGAGATCGTTCCGCATGAGCGTCACATCACTCGCTTCGATGGCAATGTCCGTCCCCGTGCCGATCGCAATCCCCACATCCGCCTGCGCCAAGGCCGGGGCATCATTGATCCCGTCACCCACCATTGCCACAATCTCACCAGCCCGCTGAAGCCGCGTGATTTCCGCCACCTTTCCATCTGGAAGGACGCCCGCGACAACCCGCTCAATCCCGGCCTCTCGCGCGATCGCCTCTGCCGTGCCCCGATGATCGCCGGTCAGCATGACCACCTTGAGCCCCAAATCCCTGAGTCGTTGAACGGCGGCTCGTGAGGTCGGTTTAATCGGATCGGCTACGGCGATCAGTCCCGCCAGTTGGCCCTGTATCGCAATATACATGGGCGTCTTTCCTTCGGCAGCCAGTCGCTCGGCCGCCTGTGTGAGCGGCGCGCTGTCCACCGCGTTGTCCGCCATGAGTAGTGCATTACCAACGGCGAGCGCGATCCCTTCCACGACGCCCACAGCGCCGCGACCCGTCAGGGACTGGAATGCCTCCGCCGTCGAGAGCGTCAGCGATAGCCCCCGGGCATGCCTGACGATCGCCTCAGCCAGCGGATGCTCGGACGAGGCTTCCAGCGACGCCACCAGCCGTACAAGATCTCGCTCCGACCACTTCGTACCGGAGACGAGTATCACCTCGGTGACTGTTGGTTGCCCTTCGGTCACGGTCCCGGTCTTGTCGAGTACGACCGTGGTCACCTCGCCGGCCCGCTGTAAGGCTTCGCCTCCTTTCAAGAGAATCCCAAGCTCGGCCCCCCTTCCCGTTGCCACCATGATCGCTGTGGGGACCGCGAGTCCCATGGCACAGGGGCAGGCAATAATGAGGACTGCCACCATCGCGCCGAAGGCGCGAACCGCAGGGGCCGTTTCGGCGGTGACGAACCAGACCACAAATGTGGCGATGGCAAGCGAGAGCACGATCGGAACAAAGATTCCGCTGACCCGATCAGCCAGTTTCTGGATCGGCGCACGCGAGCCCTGTGCCTCTCGCATCAGCTTGACGATATGCCCCAATACGCTGTCGGCGCCGAGCGTCGTCGCACGATACCGGAAGGCACCGCTCCGATTGATCGTGCCCCCAATGACGCGGTCTCCCGGCTGTTTCTCCACGGGCAATGATTCGCCCGTCACCATCGACTCATCGACCGCGCTCGTTCCGGATATGATGGCTCCATCCACAGGGATGCGTTCTCCCGGCCGCACGATCACGATCTCCTCGCTCTCCACCTCGCTCACTGGAATGTCTACCTCAGCGCCGGCCCGCACCACCCGCGCCATTTTCGGCTGGAGTTCAACCAGACGCCTCAAGGCCACAGAGGTCTGTCGTTTGGCCCGCGCCTCCAGCGCATTACCTGTGAGAATCAGCACAATGATCATGATCACCGCCTCATAATAGAGGTCCGGCAACATGCCCCGACTTAGGAAAAACTCCGGCGCCACAGTCGCCAGCACGGAGTAGAAGAAGGCCGCCCCTGTCCCCACGGCGATGAGTGTGTTCATGTTTGCCGAGTGATGTCTGAAGGCTGACCAGGCGCGCACGTAGAAATGTCCCCCCGCCCAACCCATGACGAGCAGGGTCAGCGCAAGGAGCGCGTACGACAATACCCATGGGGCGAACGTATAAAGCCAGGGAGCAACGGCATGGATGGCGGGAGTCAGTGATTCCATCGCCCATCGCATAAATGGATCGGCAACCGGTCCATGGACATCCGCGTCGGAAGCCCCCATAAGCGGCATGGACAGGGTCATGGCCAGCAGACCGATGCCTCCACTCAGCAGCGCCTTGCGTCTGAGTTCTCGATACTCTTCCTCCTGCGCCCGGTCCTGTGCCTCCTGTTCATCCAACGCAGTCTGATCCTGCGCGGCGAGTTCCGCGCCATACCCGGTCCCCCGGATCGTCTCGACCAGACCCATAGGGGACGTCATTGCGGGATCGTACGTGATGGCCGCATTCTTCAGCATGAGGTTCACTGAAGCGTCGAGGACGCCCGGCTTTGCTTGTAGTGCCCGTTGTACGCGCGCCTGACAGGCAGCGCAGGTCATCCCCTTCACGGGAATCGTGACCTTCTCATGGGCGGTCACTGCATAGGTCTCAATTTGAGCCGTATGTTCTGAATTCCGTTGCTCTATCAGTATCAAGGGAGTCGTGGTCTGCATGGTTTTCTCCTCGTCAGTCTTGCACAATGAGCCGGCCGCGTAACATGCTCATGCCGCAGGTGAACTCCAAATCGCCGGTCTCTGTCGGCGTCAGCTCGATCGTGGTCTTTCGAAAGGGGGGCAAGAACTTGCGGACCCCGAGATCTGGAAAGAGAATCTCTTCGGAACAACCTGACCGTTCTCGTCGATCAAAGACCAGGCGGACCAGCTTGCCCCTCTTCACACTCACCAGAGCTGGGTGATAGCCGCCTTCAACCACAATGGCGACCTCCTGAATTCCTTCCAGAGCGATCGCGGCGTTCGACACCACCTGTCGGGCTAGAAAGAAATACCAGTTGATCCAGATTATCGCCGCGATGCCGCCGATGATGACCATCCATTCCATCATGCTCATGCCACCCTCCTGACCAACTGGGCCTCATAGCCCGCTTCGGTCACCGCCTGGATAATCTCGGTGGGAACGATCTGCTTCGGGTCATACACGACGATCGCTTGGCCAACCTTCACGGTGTTCACCCGCACGCCGTCGAGATTCGTCAGCGCTTTCGTGACCTGCCCGACGCAATGCCCACAGCTCATCCCGATAATCTTTAGCGTTAATTCATCCATGGTGAACCTCCTCTATAAGTGGGTTTCGCGTGCCCTACATTCAAGGAACACGCCGTCTTCACCCCTTAAGACGGATGAGGTCGCCAACTATTACAGTGCCGGTGGATAGGATGAGGCAGGGAGGGATATCAGACTAGGACTTGTCGTTGCTCGAACCAGGGGGAGACGGCGTTATTCGCACGTGCAATTCAGGCAGCCGTGCTTGCTGCAGATTCCACATGATAGTTCAAGGCTGGCGCGCAAGGCCTGGCGGGCCCGGTGCAAACGAACCGTGAGATTGCTTTGAGAGATCTTCAACTCTTCCGCCACGCGCTTCGGAGATTCCTCCTCGATATCAATTCTCCGGAGGAGCTCGGCATAGTTCGCACGAAGTTTCGGTAGGTGCCGGTGGAGGCAGGTGCAGACGGTGGACTTCACCTCATCGATCGGCGGCTCCCTATCCTCTCCCGAGAGAGTCAATTCTTGAAGAAAGGCTTCATTGCGCCGAGCTTCCGCACCTTTCGACCGATAGTAATCGATGAGGGTATGACGAATGATCTTATAGAACCAGGCCACCACACTTTCATCATTTCGTACGGAATGGTGACTTTGAACGGCTCGGATCATGCTTTGTTGCAAGAGGTCCTCCGACAGAACCTCGTCACCGACACGACGACGTAAAAACACTCGGAACGCAGACTCATGCGCTAACAGCCGCTGGATCATATCGTTCGGGTGAGGCTCAGGCGTCACGTGTGATGCGATGAAGGAGACTTCGTCTTGTGGGACTGACTGCTTCCTCTGATTCATGGAGTTCCTTATTCTTCCTAGCCTACGTCTCTCCACACAGTTTTATCCTGCACACCAGATCTACCGAAAGTCACCGCGCCATTTATTTAATGGTTATGGATGTGATCAAGTTTTCTACGCAACACTCCTTGCAGGCGGGCTGCTTCCTTCACTCAGTCCCACCGGTTTCGCCGAGGTATGTCGTCACCACTACTCTACATGATTTGAATGACATGAACGAGTTGCTTTACGCCGACTGCTGATTCACATGTTCCCTATCCTGCTCATCGCGCTGCAGGTGTTTCGGCGTAGAGGATGGGGATCACCAGAAGCGTTAAAACTGACCATGCCGCCGATCATTTGACGACGGTCGCGAGGGGCCGCTGGACTTCGGCTCCCATGCTGGTGGCCATTGCCATGGGAAGCGGGAGCTTCACATCATGTGCTACTAGGCGCTGAGCCTCTGTCACGAAGCTTCCCAAGTCTCTTCCCCAGATGTTGTTCTCTACTACGATACATCGCTGCACATGCTCCCTGCTGATCTGAGCGGTTCCCAAGTTGGCTTGGTTGATGATGTAGTTCGAAGCGAGAATGAAGCTGTCGCGCTTTTTCAGTATCCTGTCAGAAACAGGGAGGGCGGGAGCAGCTCAAGGCCACTCCCGCCCTTCATGTCAATCAACCCATTCGCTACTTGTTCGGCTGCGGCGTATAACGCAGATAGGGCTTGACGGTCTTGAAGCCCTTGGGGAAGAGGGTCTTCGCTTCAGCATCGTTCACGGCCGGGGTGATGATGCAATCTTCGCCGTCCTTCCAGTTGGCTGGCGTGGCGACTTTGAACTTCGAGGTCAACTGGAGCGAATCGATCACTCGCAGCAACTCATCGAAGTTCCGGCCACATGAGGCTGGATAGGTCAAGGTGAGCTTAACCTTTTTATCCGGCCCAACGATGAAGACTGAACGGACGGTCATGTTATCCAGCGCGTTGGGATGGATCATGTCGTAGAGCGTCGCGACCTTCTTATCCGGATCCGCAATGATGGGATAGTTCATCGTGGTGTGCTGCGTCTCATTGATATCGTTAATCCAACCCTTATGGGAATCCAGGGGATCGACGCTCACCGCGATGACTTTCACGCCACGCTTCTTGAACTCAGGCGTAATCTTGGCCACGGTCCCCAACTCGGTGGTACAGACCGGGGTATAGTCCTTCGGATGTGAGAAGAGAATCCCCCACCCGCCGCCCAGCCATTCATGAAAGTTAATGGTCCCTTCGGTGGTTTCTGCCGTAAAATTCGGTGCCTCATCGCCCAATCGAATTGCCATGATATCCTCCGTGGTTACACAAAACGTCGGCCTATTCACAGAACGGCTCTACGATACTGTCTCTCCAAGATCAAGTGCAAGGGGGAGCGACGGCTCACTGTCCAGCGGTGATATTCAATCGACTTCTGACCCTGTCATGGTCCGAAGCCGCCAGATCGACTTCCGTCAAAAATACACGTTCGGCGGCAAGCTTCCCCTCACCGGTAAACTG
>VFKF01000025.1 GCA_009885705.1 Nitrospira sp.
ACTCCCGACTGCCATACCAGGTTTCTCATCGATCCTGCAGGCTCATTCCGATCAACTGGCTAAGCTGGAGTCCGACAAGGGCGCCATGACCCTCTTTGTGTCGGCAATCGGTCCCGCCATTCACATGGTGGATGCAGCACGGACATTGGGAGCCACCGCTTTGCCAGCCAAACTCTCGAAGGAACTGCTGGTGCCGGATTTGACGACGGCAGTCCAGCGGCTGATGGGCAGTCTGGCAGCCTGGCAACTGGCAGCTACCGTCCGGCAAGCTGTGAAGGAACAGCAATTCACGACAATAACCGAGCGACTATCCGGAACCTCACCATCCCACGCATGGCTCAATCAACAAGCCAATGCCTCCTGGCATGAGGCACTGAATCAACTCGCAGCTGTAGCGGCCTCCCCGGAATGGACCAAGGTCAATCAGGGAGAATCCGCATCGGCCCTGTTGATCACAGTCTTAGAACGAGCCACTCGCCTGGAAGTGGACTCCCTGCAAGCCAGCTATCAGGAATGGGATCGGATACGGAATTGGAAGGATCGGGTACGTGGGCTGCGTGGGCAAGCTCGCCTCTGCGGAACCTGGCAATGGATCATCCATAACCATCAGCAGCACCATCAAGAGCAAAAGCTGTCCTTGCTCTTTCCTCCAACTGGAAATATGCAGGCGACGTTGCCGGGACTCGTGGAAACAATCGTGTTGGGCGAGAACGTCTATCTACGGTGGGAAATCGATGGCCGGGTCCAAGAAGACAGCCTGCAATTCAGCAAAGAAGGCAAGGGACTCGAAGGGACTTTTGTGAACTCCCAAGGAGGGTGGGGATCCATCAGCGGTAAGAGAACAGCCGGCTGTACGCCCTAACTTGCAGACCTCGTGATACGAGCATCCCGCCAGATTCTCCAACCCAAAAGAGCCCAACCTGCCAAGAACGCCAACCCGCCGATCGGGGTCACCGCTCCCATCCATCGTATCCCTGCCAAGGCCACGCCATACAGACTGCCTGAAAAAAGAAGAATCCCAAGGGTAAAGAGCCATCCTGCCTGCTCAAGCCGCTGTTCTGGATAGCGATCAATTGCCCAAGACACTATACAAAGCCCAAAGGCATGATACATTTGATACCGGGTGGCGGTATCGAAGACTTGCAGGTTATGTGCGTCCAGTATCTCCTTGAGTGCATGAGCGCCAAAGGCTCCTGCGGCTACTGCAGATCCGGCGAAGACCGTTCCCAGTACAAGAAAACGTTGAGAGAGCGACCGACTGATCATGGGATCCTCTGAACTGATTTCCAGAACACTCTTGCGGCAAAAGAGAGATCCGATGGCGGACCTGTCCCACATCCCGATAGCCGCATCGGCGGTGGATTCTAGCAGAAAGCACTGAGTCTCGATATGCCCCTCGAATGCCCCCGCTGCTTATTCACCAATTCCGATTCCACGTCCATCTGCGAATGCGGGTATGATCTGACTCCGCAGATCCGCAAAGTCACTGGCGCCACGACCGTCATATTTCGAAGGGTTGACCGTCGGATCGAAGATTCCGGCATGACCCAAGACGGGTTTGCCCTCGGAATAGTTGCAGTATGGCTTCTGCTCACGATCGGAGAATGGGTCCGCATTCGTCCTGAATTAGGGATGCGCAAATCCCTCAATCTCATTCAGGACAGCATCCTCCTCAGCCTCACCGACTTAGCCGGTGCCCTGATTATCGGAGCACTCGGGTGGGTCGTGGTGTGGATTATCCTGTCCTATGAGGGCCGTCGTCTTCGCCCCTGCCCGAAGCGTACAACACTGGCGGTCACCATCGTGTCGGCCGGACTCTTATTTATGAGTCGATGGATTGCACCGGATGTGTTGGTGCAGCATGTGATGCAGATGGCGATTATTCTGGGCATCGCCGTCTTTGCCTACTTTGCAGGCTGCCGTGGCTGGCTGGGAAAATGGTAGCGAGTGGTGCCGGAGGCCGGGATTGAACCGGCATGGTCCTTTTGGAACCGAGGGATTTTAAGTCCCTTGCGTCTGCCAATTTCGCCACTCCGGCAAGTGGTCATATTCTAGCACAGTTTCAAGCACTTGCGAACAAATTTCCCTCCCCTTTTCTCACCTGTTCTGACACCTTTTCATGGGCTAGTGTTAAATAGGTGTTAGATTTACAGGCTGCCGCCTTCAGATCGGACTCCCTGAAGCTATTGTAGCGGGTGAAGCAAACCGTTGTCTTGTGACCGCTGATCTGCATGATCGTCAACAAGTCAATCCCGGCCCGGCGCATGTTCGTAATTGCCGTATGCCGGAAATCATGAAAGCGGAAGTTTGTGATTCCCGCCCCCTTGCAAGCTGCCGTAAAGGCCCCTTTTAGCGAGCGAACCGGCTTGCCGCCGTGCAAGAAGACGTGCGGCTCATGCAGTGCTCGCGTCTTGTGAAGCTCCCTGAACCTCTCCCGCAAGCCTGGGAACACGTCGAGTGGAATCAATCGTCCCTCCCCGCTCTTGGTATCAGAGCCTCTCAGTCGAATGAAGCCGCCCTTGAGGTCAACTTTATCCCACGTCAGGTTGACAATTTCACCCCACCGCATCCCCGTCGCATACGCAACGAGATTGATCGGGGCCAGGTAGGCAGCAGCATGAGCCTGCAGCTCCTCGAACTGTGCAGGCTCGAGAATTTCATCCCGTACATTGTCTTCCGCTTCCTTCCAGACAGCCCTAGCAGGGTTTCTATCCAAGTAGGGCCTGGTGAGCGCGAACTTCTTCGCTGTTCCACAGGCCCAGGAGAAGATATGCTTGATCGCGGCGAGTTCTCGGTTCGCCGTAGCCAGGGTCACTTCTTTGCGTCGGCTTTGGTAGTACGCCTCGATGCTTTCGGGTGTAATGGCCGTAATCAGCCTATTCGCCCCGAAGGTTGG
This sequence comes from Nitrospira sp., assembly GCA_009885705.1. GTDB lineage: Bacteria > Nitrospirota > Nitrospiria > Nitrospirales > Nitrospiraceae > Palsa-1315. The sequence goes on from VFKF01000025.1 coordinate 2,897, forward strand.
CAAGAAGCGTAGTTCAACCCACCGCTGTTTGCGTTCGTAGCTGGATTGCACCATCACGCGAGGGAGCGCGAGGTAGGCCTCAGTCAACGCCTTGAACGTCATAGGACCTTGAACTTGATCGCTCTTGACGATGCCTTTCATCAGGTCTGTCATAATCAAGGCTTCTTGCTGTTTGGCCAGCGCTTTGTTGAGTGAGTTGACTTTCCACCGCTTCAGCTTCGCCCCAGGGATTCCCCGAGCTAGACTGAAGGTCTTCCCGTCATCGAAGACCGGAAATTCCACATAGTAACTATCTTTCCGCCGTGTCAGCCCCATGCTATGACCCTCCCTTCTTGTGTGTCTCTCCCACCAATTGAGAGAGACTGACCCGCAACGCCTGGCACAGCTTCAGAATGGTAGAGAGTCGTGGGTCCACTCGCCCCGCCTCCAACTTCACGAGAGAAATATAATGAACCCCGGAGAGTTCGCCTAACTTTCGTAGGCTGAATCCCCGCTGCTCTCGCCATGCCCTGAGCTGTGTCTGCATGGGCACGATGGTGGTCTTGTCGCTACCAATAATCAAGGGGTATTCGCGGCGAATGATCGACGTATTTTCACAGAGTGACTGGTAATCCACTTGTCAATTTCCTCCCGATCAAACTTGGTCAGGCGTCCCATCTTCACATACGGAATCCTCCGCTGGCTCACCATCGTGTAGAGCGTATGGACCGAGAGGCCGGTATAGTCAGCGACTTCCTTGATATCGAGTAGACGACAAGTCATATGAGAGCCTTCCCTCTCGCGATGTTTCTAAACCGGGGGAGTCTCACGACACCCCCCTCCCTCCGCAATGCGCCCGCGTCGCCGCCGGCGTCGGATTCAGACTGAGCCCCCAGTGGGTGCGCGCTGGCGCTGAAGAGCAGCGGCCAGGCCTTTCCGGGTGCCGTCCCGGAGGGCCCCTCCCGTTTCAGGCCTGCCCCCCGCGAGAGCGCCAACCCGCCTTCTTCTTCGACGCCCCACCCCCTGTGTTGTGAAGGGTGGGGCTAAAACATCTTGATGAAGAAGGAGGCGGATATGGCCATTCA
>VFKF01000491.1 GCA_009885705.1 Nitrospira sp.
CGCGAAGCCGCTTCGGCGAAGGCAGGGAACGACGCTGGCGGGCTTTTTCAGCAGCCGGTTAAAACCCGAAGATATAGAAGACGGCGATGCCCATGAGAATTCTGTAATAGGCAAACGGTCGGAGGGTGTGGCGCTTGACGAAGGTGAGGAAGGCCGCGATCACGATCCAGGCGACGATGAACGACACCAGCATGCCGACTCCAAGTGCCAAGTAGTCCTCTTGCCGGAAGATATCCCGCGATTTCCACATTTGATAACAGGTTGCGGCGATCAGTGTCGGGAGCGCGAGAAAGAAGGAGTACTCTGTCGCGACTTTCCGGTCCAGTCCCACCAAGAGCCCTCCAATGATCGTGGACCCCGATCGGGACATGCCCGGGAGTAATGATGCGCACTGCGCCACACCGATCCAGAAGGCCGACGGCAGATCTACTTGTTCGAGCTGCTGAACCCGAACTTGGCTGCGGCGTGCTTCGACGGCGAGAATAATGAGCCCTCCAACGATGGAGGAGGCCGCAACGGTTTGAGGGGTGAAGAGGTGGCTCTTGATCCAGCTATGGGTCAGGAAGCCGATGGCAGCTGCCGGTAAGAAGGCGAGGCCGAGTCCAAGCAGAAACCAGAGATTCCGGTGAGCCGCCCAGGATTTTTTCAGTATGGTCGTCCAAGGAGTTGTGCCGCGTGCCTTGATCATGGCGGCAGCGTCTTGTCGCTCCCGGCTGGCTTGTCCGACCATGGATGCGAGTTTGTGCCGTTCATAGGCGATGACGGCCAGAATGGCGCCCAGTTGAATCGAGATCTCGGCGCTGGCCGCGAGATCTCCCTCAAAGCCCAGGACATGGCCGACAAGAATTAAGTGGCCGGTCGAAGAGACGGGTAGAAACTCAGTCAACCCCTCCACGATACCCAAAATCGTTGCGAGCCCAGGACCCCATTCGTTCATGCATCGTCTTTCTGAGACAGGTTGTGAATCTTAGGCATATTCACAAAGTGGCGACAGTCCGTCAAGCAGGTCGACGAATCATCGCAGATCATGTTCGATGAGGTGCGGTGGCGGTGGATCCGTTAATCTGTTGACAAAGTGAGAGGCTTGGCATACACAGACATTGTACGTAGTTGAGGCTTGCGCGCCGTATTTGCCATCGGTCTGAGGGATGAGGCGCGCTGGCCGGCACCTGTGATCGATACCATGCTCAGTGGAAGGGGAGGTTCGTATGAAGTCAGGATGGATGGCGGTGGTTGTGATGGTCGGCGCAGTCGCAATGGTCGGCTGTGTCAGCCAAAAGAAATATGAAGAAGCGATGGTCGATGTCGATACGGCGAAGTCGGAGTTAGAGCGGACCAGGGCGCAGAAGAATGCGTTGGAACAACAAGTCAGGACGCTCAAGGATCTCAATGTGAAGTTCGGGAATGAAGCGCAGGTTGCACATGATGAGCTTGAGCGCATTCAGCATGGCCGTGACAAGGAGCGCGGAAGTGTCGAGGGCCGGACCAAGGAACTTGAAGATCGCGCGAAGCAACTCGCCGTGCAGAACAAGGCTGTGCGTCATGAATACGAGGATGTGAAGCGGCACAACGATACGCTCAAGGCGCTGGTGGCCCGCTATCAGAAAGAGCTCAAAGATCAGTCCCGTTCTGTGACGGGGGGCCTTTCGCATGCCGTGCCGTCTCCGAGTGCCCCTTCCGTGGCCGCCCCGGTTCCCCCGGCAGTGAACGCGCCGCAGGCCATGGCTTCTTCCATGAACGTCAATAAGGCGTCTGTCGGCGACATGGTGCTGGTGCTCGGTCTCTCCAAAGATGTGGCGGACCGTATTGTGACGAATCGTCCGTACCGGGTGAAGGGCGAGTTGGTCGCGAAGAACGTGGTGCCCAAGGACACGTTCGATATGATCAAGGATCGCATCAGCGTCAGCCCGTAATCGGAGCCCTCGTGACTCGAATTGCCAGGCCGTCCGCCTCATTGGTGGACGGCCTGTTTCTTTTTTTGTACATAGAGGGGCCTTTCCGGCAGGTGATTCCCCCCTCGTCTTGTTGATACAATGCCATCTACATAGGTGAGGGAATAGGAGAACGAGTCCATGCGTCGTGCCGTACTGATCGTTGGGGTTCTGGCTATCGCCTTAGCCATCGGAGGTTATGTCTTCTTTAACGGGGAGCGCAAAGCCCCGGTTCGCTATCGGACCGCCACGGTTGAGCGTGGACCGGTGATTTCCCTGGTAACCGCAACGGGAACGATCAATCCGGTCGTTTCGGTCCAGGTCGGGACGCAGGTGTCCGGCATGATCAAGAGTCTGCATGCCGATTTTAATTCGGTCGTCAAAGCCGGAGATATTGTCGCTCTGATCGATCCGGAGCCCTTCAGAGCCCGCCGCGATCAAGCCGCCAGCAATCTTGAGATGTCTAAAGCGAATGTCGCAAGAGCCAAGACCGATTTGGCTCAACGGAAGCGAGAACTCGATCGTGTGAAATTATTGGTGGCGCAGCAGTTCGTTTCCGAGAACGACGTCGACGTTGCGGCGACGAATTTCCAGGGGGCTGAGGCGCAGGTGAATGTGGCAGGGGCGCAAGTGAAACAGGCCGAGGCGGCGCTGAATTCAGCTGAGTTGGAGTTGAAATATACCGTGATTCGGTCGCCGGTGAACGGGATCGTGGTGGCTAGAAATGTGGAAGTCGGTCAAACGATTGCGGCGAGTTTTGCCACACCGAATCTATTTTTAATCGCACTCGATCTGACGAAGATGCAAGTCGATACCAACGTCAGCGAGTCGGATATCGGTGGGATTGCCGAAGGAAAAGAGGCGACGTTCACGGTCGATGCCTATCCGGGGTATCAATTTTCCGGCACGATCCGTCAGGTCCGTCTTGCCCCGATCAATGTGCAGAATGTCGTGACCTACAACGTGGTCGTCGCAGTAGACAATCAGGATCTTCGACTGAAGCCTGGGATGACCGCGAATGTCTCCATCGTCGTTGCCCAGAGAGACTCCGTGCTCAAAGTGCCCAATGCCGCGTTGCGATTCACTCCTCCGACCGTGGGCCAGGCAGATCGCCCGGGGCAAGGGGGTAAGCCGGTGAAGGCGAAAGGGGCAGAGTCTTCAGGCGGAGCCGGTAGAGGAGGTATGCCGCCGACTCGCAAGGTCTGGAAGCAGGGGCCTGCGGGGGAGCTTGAATCCATTGTTGTGCAAACTGGTATTTCTGATGGGGTGGCCACGGAGATCATGTCGGAAGCGTTGGCTGAAAGTACGCAGGTCATTGTCGGGATCGAACGGCCTAAAGGCGAAAAGGGTAGTAACGATCTGCCTCCTGGATTCGGGAGCGGCGGACAGAAGGGCTCCTCGCGTACCAGGGGAATGTAAGATGCGTGAAGCGTATCTCGTGAAGCGTCGTTCGGCACATACAATTCACTCACGCTGTGCGAGGGTTCGAGGATCGATGTTCAAAGGTTTTGGAACTTCGAACCCAGAACTTCGAACGTCGGATCGCGCCATTCTCGCTCATCTTGCGCTTCACGTTTCACGCTTCACGTTTCACGAGAGCTGCTGATGGCCTCGCTGATCGAATGCGACGATGTGTGGAAGATCTATCGGGTCGGCGACGTGGACGTCCAGGCTTTGCGCGGTCTGAGCCTTACGATTGAGCAGGGTGAGTTCGTGGCCATCATGGGGTCGTCCGGTTCCGGTAAGTCTACGCTCATGAATATGCTGGGCTGCCTCGACCAACCCACGAAGGGTCACTATCGGTTGAATGGAGTCGAGGTCGGCCGTCTCACGCCCGATGAACTGGCCGGGATTCGCAATCAGCAGATCGGGTTCGTCTTTCAGAGCTTCAATCTCATTCCTCGAACGAGCGCACTCGAAAATGCGCAGCTTCCGTTGTTCTATCGAGGGCTCTCGCTCAAGGAGCAACGAGTGAAGGCTGCGGAGGCCTTAGGGCGGGTGGGGCTGCATGGCAGAGAAGACCATTACCCGACGCAGTTGTCAGGGGGACAGCAGCAGCGTGTGGCCATTGCCCGGGCGTTGGTCACGTCGCCTTCATTGCTTCTGGCCGATGAGCCGACCGGTAACCTCGATACCCAGTCGAGCCAGGAGATCATGCGAATCCTGGAAACGCTCAACCGGGATGAAGGGATCACGATCATCCTAGTAACACATGAAGTGGATGTCGCAGCCTATGCTGCGCGCGAGATCGTGATCAAAGACGGGCAAATCTTGAGCGACCGAAAAACGAAGGCAGGACCAATATCCAGCCCGGTGGGGGCCTAGATGGCGGCGTTTGTCTGGCTCACGATCATGACGGCCTTGCGCATCCTGGGCCGCAATCGGATGCGTGCCGGTCTCACGATGCTGGGGATTGTCATCGGCGTGGCGGCGGTCATTGCGATGGTGAGCATCGGTGAGGGAGCCAAGCGGGCCGTGCAAGCGCAGATCGCGACGATGGGGACGAATGTCATTATCATCTTTCCTGGGGTCACCTCTGCGAGTGGAGTCCGAGGGAGCCAGGGGAGCGCCATCACGCTCACCGTGTCTGACGCGTTGGAGCTGAAAAAGCGCATTCCTTTGCTGGTCGATACCGGATGGTCCAGGCGGGATGTCCTGCAAATTGTCTATGGGAATAAGAACTGGAACGGACCGATTTACGGCATCTCACCGAGCTACCTCACCATTCGAGACTGGTCCTTTACGAGTGGGGGACCGTTTACTCAGACGGACTTAGATAGCGCCGCCCGCGTCGCGCTCATTGGTCAGACGATCGTGGACAACCTCTTTGAGCCTGGTGAAGAGCCGGTAGGGGCGGTGATTCGCATCAAGAACGTGCCGTTTCGCATTATCGGAGTTCTCGCACCCAAAGGTCAGTCCAGCCAAGGAACGGATCAAGACGATGTGATTTTTATTCCCTTCAGTACGGCGGAACGGAAGGTGTTTGGTACCTCATTTATCGGGTCCGTTGCAGCGATGTTCGGCTCGACCGACCAAGTTGAGGATTTGCCGATGGCGGCGGAGCAGATTCGAGAGGTGTTGCGGGCGCGGCATCGCCTTCAGGCAGAACAAGGCGACGATTTCACGATCAAGACGCAGGTCGATATCGGAAAGGTGCAAGAAGGGACCAGTGAGACCTTGACGATGATGCTCTTTGCGATTGCCTCCGTGTCCCTCTTGGTCGGGGGGATCGGTATCATGAACATCTTGCTCGTATCCGTGACGGAACGGACGAGAGAGATCGGGGTCCGTATGGCGGTCGGCGCCAAACGGTATCACATTGTGATGCAGTTCCTGATCGAGGCCATGACGTTGAGTCTAGTTGGCGGGGTGTTGGGTATCGTACTCGGAGTTGCCGGGGCGAAGTTGACGACGCTGATCGCCGGCTGGCCAACCATCATTTCCGGTAACGTCATCGTGATTTCGTTCTTCTTTTCACTCGTGGTCGGTCTCTTCTTCGGCCTGTACCCTGCAAATAAGGCGGCTCGTCTCAACCCCATCGAAGCGCTTCGGTACGAATAGTCATGCAAGGGTTTGGAGTCCGGTGACTCCTGTCCGGTAGTACTAGGCTGCGCGACTTGCTTCGCCCGATTCAGATGTCACCACACGCGCAATAGAGCGTGGAGGGGACTGTTCCTGATTGGAGAGGTCAACCGTAATCGGACTTCGGTAGGGGCTGCCCATCTGGTCGTAGGTTAACGCGACGATCGGTTGATGGAGCCTGGCGGGATTTATGGTGGTGATCATTCCCTGCTCTTTCGTATTGAGCTCCACAAAACTGTAAACGGGGTAGATGCCAACCAATTTGATGAAGGCGGACACGAGCCCCAAGTCGAGACGTCCGAATTCTCCTTCTTGGAATAGCTGTTGAACTGCTGCGTGGGGCGGCAGCGGTCGGAGACCTCCGAATCCGGTCAGCAGCTCATCGTATCGATCTGCAATCATCACAATGCGACTCGCTTCTGCCGTGGATCCAGCCGACGCTTCGGAGGGATAGCCGTGCCCATCCGGGGCGACATGGTGTTCTGCCGCTATCTGGCGAACGGTCTGGGAAAACCCGCGTTGTGCTTCGATGGCAATGGCGCCGAGTCTTGGGTGATGACGAAAGGTTGCGAGGTCTTCACCGGAAAGGGGCGCAGAGGTTTGGAATAGGTGACGGGGAAGTTGTAGCAGCCCGATGTCATGGAGGAGCGCGCCGGTCGCCAACTCGTGGAGTTGCATCAAATCGTAGCCGAGGGCTTGGCCGAGTATCATCGACAAGGTGCAGACGGCGAGACTATGGTTGTTGAACGAGGTATCGAGCTGCCGCCCCTGGCTCATCGCCATAAATGCCGCGTGGGTGCTGAGGGTTCGTGCGACGATGGTGATTTCCTGTATCGCGTCGCTGATCAGTCCCGGATTTGCGGTGCCTGCTTTGCTGATGTCGTCGAAGACGGCTTTCACCGATTGAGCCAGTTTGTCGCGCGCCTCTCGAGCCATCGTCAGCTCCTGGTTCAGTGAACTCACTGAGCGGGGTCTGTCGTGGCTTGGGGGCGCTTGGGTGGAGGTCAGTAGGCCAATCGTGTGCAGGGCTTCTTCCTCAATCGGTAAAGACGTGATGTCGAGCCCTTTGGAGGTGTCGATGTCTACGGATTGGATGTTGGCTCGCTGCAAGCGCTCGATCTGGTCGACTGTTTGAACCAGAAACCGGTGTGTCAGGAAGGGGCTCCTGAACCAGGAACAGTCGATACCTGCCACATACATTCCAACCCGAAGTTGATGCAGGGGGATCTGCTTGCGCATACGATATCTATCCATCCATGACGAGGGAGTGTGGACAAAATCCAACAGCTCCTTATCGGTTCGCCATGCGCCAATCTTGAATGCATGGAGGAGGGTCATGTGTCGTATTTTTTGTGAAAACGAGGAGTTCTGAGACTCTTGAAGGATAGCAGGGCGTTAGGAATTACCGGCAGGGGCTAGGGATACTTCGATGCGAGGGTTGTCCTTATCGATGTGTTTATAGAGGTGCGTTTCAACGATGCGGTTGTCGTTGATCCCGAGTCCCTCACAGAGAGCATCCTGCGCAATCTTGAGTCCACCATCGACGTCTCGCCGCAAGGCTGAGGTGAAATAGAATCGGATGGATAGGGCGAGCCACTCCGACTGGAATCGTGAAAGCAAGGAGGCTCGATCGGTAGACTGCGCCAACTTCAGCCAGACGAGTTGTCCGACGTGGGCCTTATAGGCGCGACCGACCGAGGAGAGCAATCGTCTGCCGTTTACTGTGGCATATTGATGATTGATGCTTGGAGGCACAGGAAGCGTGAGCAGGATTGCATCATGGCCCGTCGTTGGTTGCGGCGACGGAGGCGCAGGCATGGGAGCGCTGGGAGCCGTCTTTACAGAGGTCCGTGGCGCTACGATCTTCTTGTCAGCGTTCCGGTAGGACGTGGTGCGAACGGTTCGAGGAGCGGATGCGCGTTGGGCCTGGCGGCGGAATGTGGGCATGGCCCAGTTTACAGGAGATTGACGATCTTGGACATGTTCTGCTCGTATCGCTCTTCCGATCGGGAGATAAAACGGCGCCAGTCGCTGGGATTCCAGATTTCCATACGATGATACATGCCGACCAGCACGATTTCCTGGTCCTCATCCAACGGAATAAGCTTTCTGAGGCGGCCTGGAATCAAAATACGTCCGGCTTTGTCGAGCTCCGATGTGCCGGATTCCGATACGATGTGGTGCATAAATAACCGGCTCTGTTCTTCGTCCAGCGAGGCCTTTGTCCGTTCAAGGACTTTTTCCCATTCCTTCATGGAGTAGAGGAACGTCGACTCTTCAGGGCCCTTGATGAAGACGACGGCCTGTCCTTCGGACTCGACCTGTTCACGGATCGGCGAGGGGACGATAAACCGTCCCTTCTCATCGACTTTGCATGAATATGAACCGGCAAACATCAATGAGTCCTATCCCTTACGAGGCTTGCGGCGTTCTGGTTCGATCGCGGATCCATTGCTCCAGATCCGAACGTACGAAGCGCCATTCTTTCCCAAGCTTGAAGGCAGGTATCTGGCGACTCCGTAGATATCGATAGAGCGTCCTGGAGGTGATCTTGAGGTATTGGCAGGTCTCCTCCGCCGTCATCAGCTCGCTCTTGGGCTCTTTGGCCATTGGAGAACCTGGTTCGATAGAGATACATATGCCTCACGAGGCTTCGGATACTGTTGCCAGGGTAGGAAATATAGAGCGATCTGTCAAGCGAAAATACATGACAATGTATGTCACAGACTGTCAGTGCCCTCCAATTCAAGAGGACTGGCTTCTTCCGGTTCTATGGCTTCCGAGAGGTCGCTTCCAAGGTCCTCACCCATTTCGTCTCCCACTTTTTTCATGAATCGCGCCATGCTCTGGGGATCGTTTTCATCGAGCCCGGCAAGATTGTCTGGCTCAGCCAGGGCTTCCAGGCGCGCCGCTTCTGATTTCGGAGAAGCAAACCGCGACAGCATTCGTTCCACTCGAGGGCTCAGGCAATGGGAGCAGGTTGGCGGGGCGTGATTGGTCAGGCTGAGGACAAGGACCGTGCTGCGCTTGTGACAGTCGAGACAGCGATATTCATAGAGCGGCATGGATCATATTCCTATGTGTGTGAGGGCTGGGGGCCCCTGCTCGGCCCAGAGACGATCTGGCACCAGAGCCGCATCGACCGTTCTGGCCAGGGTCAGAGCGAATACTGGTCCGCTGCCGGCTTGTCGTAGCACTTTCGCACATTCGTTCAGCGTGGTGCCGGTGGTAAAGACGTCATCCACGAGGAGGATGCGTTTCTCCCTGAGGTCTTGTGGCCGACGGACGTCAAAGGCTTTCCGGAGATTGTTCAGCCGTGCTTGCCGCGTTAATGTGGTTTGAGGATCGGTGGCGGTAACTCTGATGAGATTGGTGGCCGATACCGGGCGGTCCATATGCCGGGCAAGCCGATCGGCCAACAGCAGAGACTGGTTAAACTCGCGCCCTCGTAAGCGGGTTGGGTGCAAGGGCACAGGGACGAGCATGTCGACATCGAGCTCACGAGGCAGGGCACTGATCATGAGGCGTGCGAGTGGCTTGGCTAGGGTATGTTTACCTCGATATTTGAACGAACAGATAGCCTCCTGCAGTGGCGGGAGATAGGGGAAGAGGGTCCAGGCCCGTTGAAAGTTGGGCGGCCGTTTCTGGCAGTTGTGGCATTGATGGTTGGGTGTATAGGTCGTGGCCGCTTCAGAGACAAATGGCTGATCGCAGCGGGCGCAAGCTGGTTGTCGGAGCGGGTGGATATTCTGCCAGCAGGCTGTACAGAAGAAGGGCACCGGATCGATGCTCAGTGGATGGCCACAGGCAAGGCAATCTACCGGCAACACAAACCGGAGAGCCTGACGGCACCATCCGAAGAGCCGATCCTGTATGTCTTCACGTAACATCGCAGGGGAAGCGCTCCAATCGACCGGTATCGGCATCTCTTCTAGGAGAATGTGCGAGGCCTGTCAAGGTTGTTGCTCTCTAAATGGTTGTGATATACGAAGGCTGTAGGCTGTAGGCTGTTGCGGATGGAGATGGAGGCGTCGATCGCGGTGGTGAGGCTCGAGCAGGTATCGAAAATTTATGAACGCGGCGGGGATACCATCACTGGGCTCGATCGGGTCACGGTCGAAGTAGCGACGGGTGATTTCTGTGCATTTATCGGTCCCAGCGGCTGTGGGAAGAGTACGTTGCTCAACCTGGTAGCAGGGTTAGATGTGCCGACGTCAGGGGAGATTCTCCTTGGAGGGAAGTCGGCCAGTCGTTTTACCAGCGACGATTGGACGAGAGTGAGGCGGGAGACTGTCGGGATTATTTTTCAAGCGTTCCATTTGATTCCCGGGCTTACGGCCATGGAGAATGTCGCGTTTCCCTTGTTGCTCAGGGGAGAGCGAGGGGCGTCGGTTCAATCGCGGGTCCAGGAAGTGCTCGAGTTGGTCTCAATGACCGCACGGCGGCACCATCGCCCCAGTGAACTCTCGGGTGGGGAGCAGCAGCGTGTGGCGATTGCGCGAGCGATCGTACATCGGCCCCAGATCATCCTCGCTGACGAGCCGACCGGGAATCTGGATTCCCAGCATGGGGCCGAAATCATCGCGCTCCTTCGCTCGCTCGTTGGGCAGGTTCGTCAAACCATTTTGTTGGTCACCCACAGCCAGGCGGCTGCGGAGGCCGCTGATTATGTGTGGGCTATGAGGGATGGGCAGCTCGTGACGAAAACGTCGCACGAGCCTGTCCCGGTAGGAGCGTAATGGATCTTTCGACCACGATTGCCGGCGTACGATTTCCCAGTTGTTTCATGAACGCCTCGGGGGCGCTCTGTGTGACGCGTGAAGAACTGTTGGCCCTTGGCCGATCTCGTGCCGGCGCCATCGTCACCAAGTCGATGACGGTTGAGCCCCGTGACGGCAATCCGTCGCCCCGGTACTATGGGTTTTCCGGCGGATCCATTAACTCCATGGGTTTGCCGAATCTCGGGTACAAGGCCTATGCCGCGCTCATTCCAGAGTTGAAGACACTCGGCAAGCCGGTGATTGCCAGTGTGGCCGGTCTTTGCGAAGACGATTTCCCGACGATTGCGGCGGTCATCAATGCGGCCAAGCCGGACTTAATCGAAGTCAATCTCTCCTGCCCCAACATTCCCGGTAAACCCCAAATCGGTTATGACGCCGAAGCCTCAGAGCGATTGCTGAAGCGCGTTCGCAAAGTCATTACGGTTCCGATGGGTGTGAAACTACCGCCCTACTTCGATCCGGCCCATCATAAAGTCATGGGTGAGGTGATCGGCCGTTGCGGGGTCGATTTTCTCAACCTGATTAATTCGGTCGGCAACGGGCTGGTCGTGGACCCGGACCGCGAAGAGGTCGTCATCAAGCCGAAGGGCGGCTTTGGCGGACTGGGTGGAACGATCATCAAGCCGGTTGCGCTGGCCAACGTGCGGGCGTTTTGGAAGATCTTCGAAGGCCGCATCCCGATCATCGGGACCGGTGGGGTGGTCAATGGCGTGGATGCCTTCGAACATATTCTCTGCGGCGCGTCAGTTGTGCAGATCGGGACGGTCTTGGTTGAGGAAGGTATCGACGTGTTCGGTCGATTGGAACGGGAGCTGGCAGCACAGTGTGGCAAGAAGGGCTATACGAAGTTGGAGGATTGCAGAGGGAAACTGAAGGAATTGTAGGACTACTTCGCTCCGAACGTTCGGGCTAGGAGTCCGAGTTGCAGAGCCCGCCGGAGTAGCTGAGCCACATTTCTGACGTTCAACCGCCGCATCAAGTTGAATCGGTGCACTTCCACGGTGCGTACGCTGATCTCCAGCATTTCCGCAATTTCACGGTTCGTATGACCGATCGACACAAGACGAAGGATGTCACGCTGCCGGGGCGTGAGGAGATCATCGTCGATCGCTTCTTCTATCGGCTGGATTTTTCGGCTCAAAGCAGTTTTCGCGCCCATCAAGAACCTCTCATCGTCAACTCGTGCAAGTCTAGCAAAGGTCTATATCTCTGTAAACGAAACCACTCATTTGTGCAGGGCTTCCCTCTTGGCTCGAAGGATTCAATCCTGCTCCATTCCCACTTTGGTCATGATTCGTTCGCTGTCTCCTGAGCCAGGGACTTAGAGAATTATACCACTTATGCTCAATATCGCTTTGATCCGCTCCCATGGCCTCCAGCAGCCATTTCGAACCTTGCTCAGCATCGCTGGAGTCGCCCTGGGCGTGCTGGCTTCCGTGGCTATCGGGACGGCGAACGTTCAAGTGTTGCGGTCGTTTGAACAGGCCGTCACGACGGTGGCCGGTCCTGCCACATTGGAAATTGTGGGCAGCGATCTCGGTATGGATGAATCCGTCATCTCGGCCGTTCGCATGGCCGAAGGGGTGGTGAGCGCCGCGCCTGTCATTGACGAAGCGGTCGTGGTTGCCCAGGGAGCACAGCGTGGGCACGTGTTGAAGGTCTTGGGTCTGGATTTGCTTGCGGAGGTCGGGACGCGCGGATTTCAGCTAACTCAGGTTGACACTGAAGTGACGCTGGATAGGCTCCTGGCTCCGGACGCACTGTATCTTGGCCGTCAGGTTGCGGCTGACTGGAACCTAAGAGTCGGCAGTACCCTCGAGGTGACAGCAGGGGGGCGCCTTGTGCCGCTGCGGGTCGTTGGGCTTATTTGCGACGAGGCGGGCCGCTCCTCCCTCTGGGATCGGTTGGCCATCATGGATATTGCTGCGGCGCAGCAGTTGTTCCAAGCGATCGGACGATTGGACCGGATCGAATTGGTGACGCAGTCTGGTCAGTCGCTCGACGATGTCATGTCCTCTGTCCGAACGGTGCTCCCTCCCCATATGGTTGTGCAACGGCCGGCTCAACGGACGAAGCAGCTCGAAAATATGGTGAGGGCCTTCCAACTGAACTTGACGGTCTTGAGTTGGGTCGGTCTGCTCGTCGGGATGTTTTTGATCTACAACACGATGGCCTTTGCTGTGGCGCAACGGCGGCGTGAAATCGGCATCTATCGCGCACTAGGCATGACGGAGCGGCGGGTCGCAGGGCTCTTCCTCGTGGAGGCAGGGCTCCTCGGTCTCCTTGGCGGGCTCGTGGGAGGTCTTGGCGGGGTTTGGCTAGCCAGGGGGTTGGTGTCGCTCGTGAGCCGGACCATCTCAGATCTTTATGCGCCGGTCGTATCCGACGGGTCGATAATGTCGATGGACCTGTTGACGTTCGTGGCCGTGGCGAAGGGGGTGCTGCTCGGAACCGTGGTCTCGATGATAGGGGCCTTGGGTCCCAGTGTGGAAGCCGGTAGAACCGTGACGGTTCGTGCTTTGGCGCCAGGAGACTATGAATCTGCACACCAACTGCGGGCAGGCCTGTTTGGGTGGGCGAGTCTCGTATTGATGGTGCTGGGAGGCCTCTGCTCACTGATGGGCCCGATCGGAGGTCTGCCCCTCTTTGGGTATGTTTCGACGATCTGTCTCTTGGGAGCCCTCTCTTGTCTTGCGCCACTCTGTATCAAGGCCTTGGCCATGAGGCCTTCTAGAACAGAGAGCAAGACGATGGCGCTCGGGGGAAGCCTCCGGCTTATTGCGGCAGACCAAGCCGCTCGCCATCCCGGACGGAATGCTGTGACCGTGTCGGCGTTGATGGTGGGACTATCGATCATGATCGGTGTGGCCGTGATGGTGCGCAGTTTTCGTGACACCGTTGAAGTTTGGGTGAATGAGACCGTGATGGCCGATCTGATCGTGGCCCCGCAGTCATGGCCCCATGGGAAGCAATCTGGCCAGGCGTCACGCGCCCTCCCTGGAGGCTGGCGTGCAACCCTGGCGGGGATTGACGGCGTCGCCGCTGTCGATACCTATCGGGAGGTGCATGTGGAGGTAGAAGGCCGGCCGGTTTCGTTGGTTTCACGAGATCTCAGGCTCCATGCACAGCGCAGCCGATATCTGATGGTCCATGGTGACTCAACGTTGGCCTTGCAGCGAGCCGCCGAGACTGGTGGCGTGCTCATGTCGGAAGTCTTGGCGAATCGCTTAGGTCTTCGCGAGGGGAGCATGATTTCAGTCACGACACAGGCTGGACCAATAAGTCTGCCCGTCGAGGGGATCTTCTACGATTACGCGACCGACGGCGGAAAGATGGTGATGGATCGAGACTGGTATCAGCAACGATGGGAGGAGGGGCGCGTGACGGTATTTCCTATCTATTTGGCTGTTGGTGCCGATGTCGATCAAGTACGGCAGTCGATTCTCACGCAGATATCCGGAATGGAGGAGGGGACGGCTCCACCGTCTGTGATCCGGAACCACGAGTTGAGGAAGGAGATTCTCGATATCTTCGACCGCACCTTCGTGCTCACCTACGTTCTCGAAGCCATTGCCGTGTTGGTGGCGGTGCTCGGCATTATCAATACTCTGGTGACAGCCGTGTTGGAACGGCGTCGTGAGTTCGCCACGTTGCAGGCAATCGGTGCCAGCTCCAGGCAGGTGGAACGGTTAGTCTTATGGGAAGCGGCTTATCTTGGATTGATCGGGGCGGCGCTGGGCGTCGTTGGAGGCCTGCTGCTCGCGATGCTGCTTATCCATGTGATCAATAAACAGTCCTTTGGCTGGACGATTCAGATGACCGTTCCAGGTGGACTGATTCTACAAGCAGTCGCCCTCGCTCTTACGGCGGCCCTGGTGGCTGGCTATTGGCCTGCGCGCTGGGCGGCCAGGCAGCCGGTGGTGGAGGGGTTAAGAGAGGAATAGCGACCCCGTTCATTCCTGTGCTCGCGCAACGCGCGGCCTCAGAAGGCCCTCGTTGGACGCGCGCAGTGAGAATGAACGGGGTTGCTATTCCTCAGGGTAGGGTGGAGTTGAGACGCAGGGCGGTGGTCGTTCGACGTGCGCGGTGGAGTTCTTGCTTGCCTTTCCGCTTGATGGGGGGCAATACAGGTTGAGGCGAAAAAGAACCAGATCGTTACTTTTTCAGAAAGGTATGGGTAGAACTAGCTAGTCAAGCTATAGCCGAGGTCGAGAGTGGTCGCAGATTTTTCTCTACTGAGGGATCGTGACCAGTAGTTTCGTCCCTCGTGGGCGGGCTGAACGAATTTCCAAGCGCGCCCCGATTTGCCGCGCGCGAGATGCCATATTAATGATGCCTGTCCCGCTTGCTGTTCCTTTCGTCTTGGCGAATCCTATCCCATCGTCATGCACTTCAAGCCGAGTCCCTTTCTTTCCCCACGTAAAGATTGTCTTGCACGTCTTGGCGCGGGCATGTTTGACGACATTGATCAGCGCATTTCTGATGATATGGTAGAGATGGAATCGTTGCTGCCCCGAGAGGCCCGTTGTTGTGCGGGCGTTGATCTCAAATTCAAAACGAGTCGGCCCGAGTTCGTTCAGTAGGGCATTGATTTTTTGAAGTGCCTCCATAAACGCCGGCTCGGTCATAGACTCGACGTCTGTGTAACAGATGATCCCACGTACGTGGCCAATGAGTCCGTTCATTTCTTCGATCGCACCGGCAATTTTGGTGGAAGCCTGCACCGGAGCTGTTGACGCTAAGGACTTTGCCATATCCAGCTGAAGGCCGATTGCGTAGAGGGTCTGCATAAGATTGTCGTGTAGATTCTCGCTCAGGCGTTCACGTTGGGAGACCGCTACGCGTAGTTCTTGAACAAGTCGCTCACGTTCCTTGCAGTGTTTGCGAAGTTCCAGTTGCGCCACGACTTGACGGCTTAGCGTTGAGAGTGCCTGCCGTTGCTCCTGGCTTAATTCCTTTGGCGTCTGGCCAATGACGCACAGTGTGCCAAGCGTATATCCCTCTGCCGTGCGAAGCGGCGCGCCTGCGTAGAAACGAATGTGAGGTTCTCCCATGACCAATGGATTGTCGACAAAACGCTCGTCTTCGCAGGCGTCGAAGATGGTGAAGAGATTCTGTTGAAGGATGGCGTGGCTACAAAATGCGATCTGGCGGGTTGTCTCACGTACCGTAAGCCCAACCGTGGACTTAAACCATTGGCGGGAGGAGTCGATCAGACTGATCAATGCGATGGGGGTCTGGCAGATATTGGAGGCTAGGGCGGTCAGGTCATCAAATTCTGGTTCCGGAGGCGTATCAAGAATGTCATACGACAGGAGAGCCTTTAGTCGAGCTGCTTCATCGTGGGGATTAGGAGCTTCTTTCATCGGCCTCCGATCATTAGCCCTGATGGTTCAATGCACGAGGGCTGGAGTTGCTAGAAATATTTTTCTGGTCTTTTAGCTTGCCACCGGTTGTTGATGGTCCACTTCAATCTTGAAGCCTAAGTCTTCGATCATGCCCCAGACTTCGGGGGCTGGAGAGCCTGGTGTGGTTAGGTAGTTGTTCACGAAGATGGAGTCTGCCGGGTAGAGGGCCAAGGGCTGGAGGCTGCGGAGATTATGTTCGCGGCCGCCTGCCACGCGGAGTTCGGTGCGTGGGTGCAGGAACCGGAAGAGGCAGAGCACTTTTAAGCAGCGTTGAGGGGTCAGGTTGTCGCAGTTCTCTAGCGGCGTGCCTGTCGCCGGATGGAGCGTGTTGAGCGGAATCGAGTCCGGCTTGACGTCGATCAAGGCCATGGCCAGGTCGATGAGGTCTTCGTCCTTTTCTCCCATTCCGACGATGCCGCCTGAACAGATTTCCAGTCCTGCTGCCCGCGCGTTCTGGATGGTGTTGAGCCGGTCTTGGAAGGTGTGCGTGGTGCAGATGGACGAGTGAAAGGCTTCGCCCGTATTCAAATTGTGGTTCACGCGATCGACGCCCGCCGCCTTCAGCCGCTTGGCCTGTGGTTCGCTCATGAGGCCGAGTGAACAGCAAATTTGAATTGGAATCTCCTGCTTGATCGCGCGGACGGCTCCTGCGATTTCGTCGATCTCCCGATCCAGGGGACTCCGACCGCTGATCACGATGCAGTAGCGCTGGGCCTTCGAGGCTGCAGCCTGCCTGGCACCGTTGATCATCTCTTTTTGCGGCAAGAGGTTATAGCGCTCGATCGGGGCGGTGGAAATCGCCGATTGAGAACAGTAGTGACAGTCTTCCATGCAGGCCCCGCTCTTGGCGTTCTGCAACATCTGGAGGCGAACGGTCTTGCCGAAATAGCGTGATCGGACGGTAAAGGCTGCTTGGAGGAGTTCCAGTAATCGCTCATCGGGACAGTCGAGCACGGCCTGACATTCACTTCTGGTCAGCGTCTCGTCGCGCAAGGCTTTAGCTGCGAAATCCTGATAGTCGACCATGGGACACTCCATTATCTGATGAGGTTGAATTGATGGCGATGCGGATGGTCTGGGCCTGCATCACGCAGCCAGACTGGCCGAAAACCTACACGGTTTCGAAGGGAGAAGCAATGCCTTGATAGGGAACCAGGGAAGCTGGAGAGGGGCTATTGTCTTGGCCTTGGACCGTTTGGCCGGCATTCGGCCAGGGTAGTGCCACGAACGTATTCCACGTCCCGCAGCGGTGGCAACGTCCCGACCATTCGGTCGATTCTTGTTGGCAGGCAGTACAGACGTAGGGCACGACCACACGCTTCTTGAAATGCAGCGCTTTTTTGAGCTCGACGACGGCCTGCTCCATATGTTGTTTGCGCAGAAAGAGATTGGCCATGATCTTATGGTAATCGACCAATTGGTCCTGAATCCCTTCGACGGTCGAGAGGATGTCGAAGGCTTCGTCGGCCATTTCGAGCCGGTAATAGAGCTTGCCCAAATAAAACTGGAGGGCCGCGTTGCTCGGGTCCTGCTGGAGGGCTTCCTGATAGACCCGGATAATTTCGCTGGGTTCGCCCTGTTCGAGAAACAGCTCTTCGAGGCGGTGCAGGATGATGATGTTGCGGGTTCTGGCATAGACCTTCTTGAGGATCTCCACCGCGTCTTTCGTTTTGCCTTCCCGAATCAGGATTTCTCCAATGCCGATGTAGGCAGGCAGGAAGGTCCGGTCTTTTTTGATCGCGCCTCGGAAATAGCGCCGTGCCTTATCGGGGTGGCCACGTTCCAGCAGTTGGCGCCCGACTTCGTAGGTGCAACCGGTGAGGAGATGGGCTTCGGCTTTGCGTTCCGGCTCAGGCAGGTTGGCTTTCAGCAGGCGATGTTGGATTTCGAGCGCTTCGCTCCATTTTTCAAGCCGGATCAGGAGGTCGCGTTCGCGGATGAGCGCGGTGAGGTTATCCGGTTCGATCCTGAGCATTTTGTGCAGGGCCTGCAAGGCGTCTTCGTAGCGCTTGGCGCCTTCCAGGTCTTTCGCGAGCTCCAGCAGGATTTCGATGTTGCGATCGTCGACGCGATTCGCCCGTTGATGCAGACGGATGGCTTCTGCGTAGTTACTCTCTGCACGATAAATGTTGCCCAGCCAGAGCAGCGAATCGACACGATTCGGATCCATGGCCAGGGCCTTTTCAAATAGGCCGATGGCTTCGACGATGCGTTTGGACATGAAGGCATGGGTGCCTTCACGATGGAGCGCATCGATCTTTTCCTTGCGGCGCAACAGGCGCGTGCTGCGCCAGTTGCCGATGGCATGGGCCGTTTGCCGCATGCCGACGGCCAAGGCGACGAGTATGGCGCCGACGGCCATGGAAAAGACGACGAGCGTGACCGGACTGAGTTCAAATTGGATGGAGGGGCTGGTGCGGACCGCGACCGTGCCTGGATTTAACTCGCGAAAGTAGCTGTAGAGGAAGATTCCGACGCAGATGAGGAAGATAGTGGTAAGCAGTCGGAGCATCGATCTAGGCCTTTTTTTTCGCAGGAGCCTTTTTTGCAGGTGCTTTTTTCGCTGGCGGTTTCTTCGGCGATGCTTTCTTTACCGATGCCTTTTTCGCCGGTGCTTTTTTCGGCTTCTTCACGGGCTCCGGGGCGGCAACCGTCTGTACGACCGGCGGTTCGTCCGATACGGGGATGCGTTTTGCGTCGGCCCATAGCCGTTCGAGGGCGTAATGTCCCCGGACGTCCTGCCGGAAGATATGGGCAATGACGTCGCCGTAGTCCATCAGGACCCATTGCGAATTTCTCGCGCCTTCGACGCTGCGTGCTTTGGAACCGGCGAGAGTGAGGATGCCGTTAATATGGTCGGCGATGGCACTCGCTTGTCGATCCGAATCTGCAGAGCCGATGACGAGATAGTCGGCAACGGAGGTCAGAGGCGCGACCTGGAGGACGAGGACGTCGGTGGCCTTCTTATCGAACATGGCCTTGGCGATGGCGAGGGCCGTGGATCTAGCTGTTGGTACGATCGCGGTCCTCTTGGTATAGATGATGACGGAGTATATAAGATTCCACTGAAGGCGGCAACAGATTTACCACGGGCAGCCCTTGGCGAATTCTTGTGCGAATGTCCGATGCAGAGATCGGGCAGGGAGGTAGTTTCAGGCAGGTGAGGCCCTGTGCCCCGAGCGGAGCCTCGATTCTGGCAATCCGCCCTGCATCCAGGTCCGCTAACGAAGAGATTGGAATTGGCGGAATCAGGCGGACGGTGGATAGTGACCGAAACGTGAGTCCCGGCCTGGAGAGAACGACGAATTGGCAGAGCTCCAGCAATGCCTGAGGGTCGCGCCAGGTGGGAAAATCCAGAAAGGCATCGAGTCCGATCAAGAAAAAGAGCTGAGTCTGTGCGCCATATTCTTGCTGCAGCAGGCGAATCGTATCGATGGAGTAGGACTTACCGGGTCGACGGATTTCAATATCTGAGATGGCAAGCGTGGGGTCAGAAGCAATCGCCAGGCGGACCATTTCATAACGGTTTTGGGCCGGGGCCAGGCTTCCGCTCGGTTTGTGGGGCGGTTGACTCGTGGGGATGAAGAGCACTTGGTCGAGCCCGAGGGCTTCGCGCGTTTGGCGCGCAATGGCCAAGTGACCGTTATGCACGGGGTTGAAACTGCCGCCCAGGAGACCGAGACGAAGGATGCCGGACTGCTGAGTGCTGGGTCTTGAGGACTGAGATTCAGAATGTGAGGACATCATAGTTCAGCATTCAAGGAATAACCTTCACGCAGGATGCTCAAAATGGCCGTCCAGCAAGGCCGCAGCGAGTGAAGGGCCGAGGCGTACCCTTGGGGTACGTTGAGGGTCTGAACGATGCGAGAACGATGCTGGCGGACTTTTTCAGCATCCTGCTAGAGAATCACCAAGTTGTCCCGATGGATGACTTCTTCATATTCTTGAGGCCCGAGTTGCTGCTGGATCTCGGTGGTTTTAAGCCCTTTGATCTTGAGGATCATATCGGACGAGAAGTTCACCAACCCCTTTGCGAATTCTTTGCCGTCCTGGTCGAGACAGCTGACGGCATCGCCCGCTTCGAATGGTCCGCTGGCTTTGACGATACCGGAAGCCAGGAGGCTCTTGCCTCGCCGGGCCAGCGCCTCAACGGCTCCTGGGTCGAGCGTCAAAGTTCCTCGCGGTCTGAGCGTAAAGGCGATCCAATGTTTGCGGCTGGTGAAGCGACGCTCTTTCGCAAGGAAGAGGCTGCCGCCGGGGCCGCCGGCCAATACGTGAGGGAGGAGGCCGGCTTCTTGCCCATTCAAGATCAACGTGGCCACGCCATACTCACTGACTTTCTTGGCAGCCCGGACCTTCGTCGCCATGCCCCCGGTTCCCTCGAATGAGCTGGAAGCCCCGGCTCGCTGCTCAATGTCTTCGGTAATGTCCTGAATCAATGGAATCAGCGTGGCTGAAGGGTTTTTGCGTGGGTCCTCGGTAAACAGTCCGGCGATATCTGACAGGATGATCAGTAGCTCCGCATCGACCAGATGGGCGACCTCGGCGGCCAGCGTATCGTTGTCTCCCACACGGATTTCATCCACGGCGACCGTATCGTTTTCGTTGATGATGGGGATGACCCCGAATCCGATCAGCGCATTCAAAGTGTGACGGGCGTTGAGAAAACGCCGCCGGTCGGCGAGGTCCTGGTGCGTCAAGAGGATTTGCGCGACTTTGATGTCGAGCCGTTCAAACGATTTTTCGTAGGCCCACATGAGCCGGCTCTGGCCGACCGCCGCAGCTGCCTGTTTCACGGGGAGACTTTTGGGGTATTCCGTGAGACCTAACTTCTTGATACCGGAGACAATGGCGCCGGAGGAGACAATCAGGACTTCACGTCCGCCCGATCGGAGTATCGCAATTTCATCCGCGAGCCGATCGATCTGTTCCGGGCGCAGTCCAGTCTCTCGGGATGCGATGAGACTGCTCCCGATTTTGATGACGATGCGGGTGGCCTGCTTTAGGAGCTGATCTCGCATGGCGTGGCTCGAAGCTGCGTAACCTGTTGCCCCACATAGTTGACGAGTTCCGTGAGTCCTTCTCTCGTGGCGGCGGAGATCGGAAGGCACGGATAGCGATGGCGCTTACAATACTTCTGCAGCTCGCGTAGGCGCGCGCCATCTCCCGCCGCGTCGATTTTAGTCGCGACGACGGCAAAGGGGCGCGCAGTGATCGGCTCATCGTAGGCAGCCAATTCTTGACGCATGACCTTGAAGGTGCTGACCGGTTCTTCGGGGGCCCATTCCGACACGTCGATCAGATAGAGCAGGAACGATGTGCGCTCGATATGCCGGAGAAACCGGAGTCCCAGGCCCTTGCCTTCGTGAGCGCCTTCAATGATTCCTGGAATGTCTGCGACGGCGAAGCTGCCCTTTTCTCCCCAGCGCACGATTCCCAGATTCGGCACCAGCGTGGTGAAGGGATAGTCGGCAATCTTGGGTCGTGCGGCTGAAATGACGGAGATCAGCGTCGATTTCCCGGCATTGGGGAAACCCACCAGTCCGACGTCGGCCAACAGTTTGAGCTCAAGCCGGAGAGACCGGACTTCGCCTTCAGTGCCGAGTTCGAATTCCGTCGGTGTGCGATTGGTCGGAGTGGCGAAGTGGTTGTTGCCTCGTCCGCCATGGCCCCCATGTGCCGCCACAAACCGCTGTCCTGTGGCGACCAGGTCGGCCATGACCTCGTTGGTTTCATCGTTGAAGATGACGGTGCCGACGGGAAGGAGTACTACCACATCTTCGCCGCATCTTCCGGAGCAATTGGCGGCGCCTCCCTGGCGGCCGACCTCTGCTTCGTAGTGTTTTTGGTACCGGAGGTCGAGGAGTGTGGTCATGCGAGACGAGGCTTCGAACACGACGTTGCCGCCTTCGCCGCCGTCGCCGCCGTCAGGTCCGCCGCGCGGCACAAACTTTTCGCGCCGAAAACTGCATGAGCCGTCTCCGCCTCGGCCGGCTGTGATGCGAATGCGGACTTCATCGACAAACATCGGCGCACCGTTTCTTCAGTGTGAGAGCTATGAGACCATTGCCTGCGAGGAACATCCCGTAGCACGAACAGTCATGCCGGGAGTCCTCGCGGGTAACGAAGTTGTGACGAGAGAAGAGAGAAAGATGCGCTAGGAAACCGCAGGTATGGAGTCGGAATAGACACTGATCTTCTTCCGCCCACGGCCACGTTCGAACTTTACAATCCCCGTGATGAGGGCGAAGAGGGTATGGTCTTTACCGAGGCCCACGTTGAAGCCGGGGAAGAACTTCGTTCCTCGCTGACGGATCAGGATCGATCCGGCTTTCACGGTCTCGCCGCCGTAGGCTTTGACCCCGAGATATTGCGGATTGCTATCGCGCCCGTTTCTAGTTGATCCGCCGCCTTTATTTGTTGCCATGACTGATCCTCGTTAGGCTGTTTCGATACCGGTAATGCGCAGCTTGGTGAAACCCTGGCGATGGCCACGGGTCCGCCGATAGTTCTTGCGCCGTTGTTTCTTGAAAATGGTGATGGAACGCGTGCGATCCTGGGCAATGATTTCGGCTTTGACGGTGGCCCCTTTGACCAACGGTTGCCCGACTTCCATGCCCTTTTCGCCGTGAACCAGTCGAACCTGGTCGAGGTCGATCGTCCCCCCGATCTCGCCGGGAAGGGATTCCACCTGGACCAATGATCCAGTTTCAACGCGATACTGCTTGCCGCCTGTCTCAATGATTGCGTACATAAACACCTGCCTCCGTTACAGAAGATGATTGTGTAACACAGGGGTCTGAAGGCTGTCAAGGTAAAGGCATGCCTTCCCCTGAGATTCCATCCCGACTGGGTCAGTCTGACCCCCTCCTTCGGGCTAACCTATTCGTGGGCTATCCAGCTTAGGCCCCTGCGCGTATGCTGATGTTCTATTCTCGAGGCATTTCACGGATTGGAGACAACATTATGGCCGTAGCCCCGAAATCCAGTCTTGTCAAACCGAACAGCACTCGATTCGTGCTTCGGCCCTATCGGCGCATCCCAATCTGGCGCGTGCTCTACTATCTCAGCGGAGATAGTGTCGGGAAGGGTGTGGTGACTAATCTCTCTCAATCTGGCATGCGCATTCAAGGGGAACATGCGGTGATGCCGGGCCATTGCTTGGCGTTACGGCTCTCACTTGCGGAAGATGGCCCAACCATAGACATCGAACTGGTCACGGTCCGCTGGGTCGATGGATATGATTTCGGCGTGGATTTCATCCATATCAGTCCCACATCGGCGAAGCACATTGCCGCTGCCATGAGTCAGCAGATTCGTACCCGTCAGATGCCACGTTGAGTGCGCGGCATCCTTCATCGGTCCCTCCAGGCCGGCTTGGCCCGTTTGCTTGACGCTCCTTCCGGCCCGCTGCTATATTCCGTTTTCGATTTACTCTGACTCACCTCTGTATGGTTGCTACTTATGCTTGAGCCTCAAGGAAAAATTTGGATGGACGGGTCGTTCGTCAATTGGGCGGACGCGAATGTCCATGTCATGACCCATTCGCTTCATTACGGACTGGCTGCATTTGAGGGGATTCGTTGTTACAAGGGGAAGTCCGGTTCCGCGATTTTCCGGTTGCAAGAGCATGTGGACCGGCTGTTTGATTCCGCCCATATCGGTATGATGCAGTTGCCCTTCGACAGGAAGCAGGTCGCAGAGGCCATCGTGGAGACGGTTAGGGTGAATAAGCTGGATGCTTGCTACATCCGTCCGCTCGTCTATATCGGGCATGGCGCGATGGGTGTTTATCCCGGGGATAATCCGATCAAGCTTGCGATCGCAGCCTGGACCTGGGGGGCCTATCTCGGCGACGATGCCCTGGCCAACGGGATGCGCGCCCGCGTGTCCTCGTTTACGCGCCATCATGTCAACGTCTCGATGACGAGAGGGAAGATTTCTGGTTATTACGTGAATTCGATTCTCGCGAAGCGAGAAGCCAAAGCCGACGGCTACGATGAAGCCATTCTTCTCGATACCGAGGGGTATGTCTCCGAAGGAACGGGGGAGAATATCTTCATCGTGCGGAAAGGCCGGATCAAAACTACGCCGCTCACGTCGATTCTCGACGGCATCACCAGAAGTTCCGTCATCGATTTGGCCCGCGAGAAGGGGATCCCCGTGGCCGAGGAGCGCTTCACGCGCGATGACATGTATATCGCCGATGAAGTGTTCGTGACCGGGACCGCGGCTGAGCTCACCCCGGTGCGGGAAATCGACAATCGCCGTATTGGAACAGGGAAGCCTGGGCCGATCACGCAAGCTCTGCAGAAGACGTTCTTTTCCATCGTGCGCGGGGAAGATTCCTCCCACGAGGCCTGGCTCACCCGCATCTAGATCTTCGAATTTTCAACAATGAGGCAGCGGTTGGTAGGCGTGCATGAGTGTTCGCCTATGCGTCATTGCGACCGGTTTCGTGTGGGCAGCGTCCTGCTAGTGTCCGCTGGTGGAGGCGTCGCCTGGGGCGTGGGTTTCAGCGGCTGGGGCTGCCGGCGTTGTCGCCGGAGTTTCTGGAGCGGTCTGAGAGGTCTCTTTCTTTTTGAGGTCGATCACCGTGGAGGAAAACGTTCGCTCTCTGGCCATGATGGCGAGGCTCAACGAGGTGAGCATGAAGATCGCCGCGACGACGACCGTGAACTTGCTCAAGAAGTTGGCCGGGCCACGGCTTCCGAACACGGTCTGGCTGGAGCCTCCGAACGATGCGCCGATCTCAGCGCCCTTACCAGACTGTAAGAGAATGGCGCCGATCATAAGAAAGCAGATCATGACGTGAATGACGATAAGGAAAGTATACATGGCACTCCGATCCGTTAGGCCCGCTGTGTCTGAGCAATGCCGACGATTGTAGCAAAGGAGTCGGGGTTGAGACAAGCCCCGCCGACTAATGCGCCGTCGATTGCATCCGAGGCGAGGAGCGACGCAATATTTTGAGGCGTGACGCTTCCACCATACAGGATTCTGATGGCCGATGCGGTGGCGTCTCCCCAGCTGGTCGACACGAGCGTGCGGATCGAGCGGTGTACGGCCACGGCTTGTTCCGTGGTGGCCGCTCGTCCTGTGCCAATGGCCCAGACCGGTTCGTAGGCGATGGTGACGGTTGCAAGATCCTGTGGGGTGAACCCAGCCAGGCTGCCGGTCAGCTGAGTGGTGACGACCGATTCTGTCTGGCCTGCCTCTCGTTCAGCTAGCGACTCTCCCACACAGAGGATCGGTAATAGGCCCTGCGTGAGCGCCGCCCGGACTTTCTTCTGAATCGTCTCATCTCGTTCGCCGAACAACGCGCGGCGTTCAGAATGGCCGACGATCACATAGCGGCATCCGAGATCGCGCAACATCGGAGCGGAGACTTCTCCCGTAAAGGCTCCCTGCGTCTCCCAATGGACATTTTGTGCGCCAAGGCTGATCCATGGGGAGGGCCCTAAGGCCTTGCGGGCCGTTTCGAGGGACGTGAAGGGTGGCGCAAGGACTACGTCAGCGTTGGGGGCCACTGCGGGCAGTCGCGTCAGGAGGTCGCGAATGAAGTCGGCGGCCTCAGAGGCCGTCTTGTTCATCTTCCAGTTGCCGACGATGAGGGGTTTGCGCACTGGTGTCTCGATGTTGGTAGAGGGTGTGAGCGTCGTGATGAGCGGTTAGGCAACTCGATCCGGGAGGGCGGTGAGGCCCGGGAGTTGTTTGCCTTCGAGTAATTCCAGTGCGGCTCCGCCGCCGGTTGAAATAAACGACATATTCTCCGATTCGCCGGCTCGATGGACGGCCAGAGCCGTTTCGCCGCCGCCGACGATCGTGAGCGCGTAGGCATTGGCAACGGTGTGAGCCATGGCGAGCGTCCCGCGCGCGTAGGCATCGATTTCAAAGACGCCCATCGGTCCGTTCCACAGAATGGTCTTCGCGTTCTGGACGACTTCGTTGAAGAGTTTGACGGAGGCCGGGCCAATGTCGAGGGCGTACCACCCCTTCGGAATCTCCTGGACCGGAACGATTTTCGATTCCGCGCCAAGCTCGCGGCTGGCCGCGACGACACAATCGACCGGCAGGTAGAACTTCACGCCGCGGGAGAGGGCATGTTCCTCGATGCCTTTGGCAAAGTCCAACATGTC
>VFKF01000041.1 GCA_009885705.1 Nitrospira sp.
AGGATCAAGACGTGATCTGTTATTGCACTGGCGGCGTCCGTTCTGCCTGGCTCTATTTCGTCCTCAGGCTTGCGGGCTATCGCAATGTGCGCAACTATCCGGGATCCTGGTGGGAATGGAGTCGGGACTTTGCCTGTCCGGTGGAGAAAGACGCCAAGGGATTGCAGCATATCTTGAACGTTGATCCACAAGTTAGAGCTTCTTGACAGCAAAAAACCGGCTGTGTAAGGTGAAGGACCTAAGATACTGCGGATCCCTTTTGCACGTTGATTGAATCTTAACCACTGAGGAGGACTCCA
This sequence comes from Nitrospira sp., assembly GCA_009885705.1. Lineage (GTDB taxonomy): Bacteria > Nitrospirota > Nitrospiria > Nitrospirales > Nitrospiraceae > Palsa-1315. The sequence continues at coordinate 300 of VFKF01000041.1, forward strand.
TGAAAATGAAAGCCCAAGGCGGAGTATTGGTCGTTGCAGCAGTTGCCGCACTCGTTGGTTTCCCGCTGTTCAGCGGACTGGCCCTTGCCGAAAACAAGCATGTGGATGAAGCGGTGGAGCATGCCAAAGAAGCGGTGGCGCATGGCAAGCAGGGCCATGCCGATGCCCTGGTGCAGCATGCTGAGGGAGCCCTCAAACATGCCGAGGCGGCAGGCGTGAAGAATCCTCACCTGGATGAAGGCGTCAAGCACCTCAAGGAAGCCGTGGCCCATGGCAAGGCCGGTCATGCCGATGTGGCCACCCAACATGCCGAAGGTGCGGTGACCCATTTGTCCGAAGTGAAGTAAGTCGTTTCGGTTAGAGGTTTTCTTCGAACGGGCAGGGGCGACCCTGCCCGTTCTGTTCTGGGGATATGACGATCATGCGCGTCGGTTATTATCAGTTCGCTCCGGAGTTCGGCGAGGTCTCGCGCAATCTCGATACGATTGTGGAAGCACTCGATCGGGCTGATGCCGATCTGATCGTGTTGCCTGAGTTGTGTGCCTCCGGATATCAGTTCCTGTCGCAACAAGAAGTGCTTACGCTGTCGGAGTCGGTGCCGGATGGCCCCACGACGCAACGGTTGATCGATCTTGCGAAGCGGCGCAAGATGGTGATCGTTGCCGGTCTTCCGGAGCGCGCCGGGGCAGTTTGTTATAACTCTGCCGTGGTGGTCGGCCCGTCCGGATTTATCGCCTGTTATCGCAAGACCCATCTGTTCTTTGAAGAAACGTTATTCTTTGCACCAGGTGACACGGGATTTCAGGTGTGGGATATCGGCTCGGCTAAAATTGGCGTGATGATCTGTTTCGATTGGTACTATCCTGAGGCGGCTCGCACATTGGCCCTCAAGGGAGCCGAGATCATCTGCCATCCCTCGAACCTCGTGCTGCCGGATTGCCCCGATTCAATGCCGGTTCGGTGCCGGGA
>VFKF01000211.1 GCA_009885705.1 Nitrospira sp.
CCGCGCGGTGTGGCCGTGGACCAGAACGACGGGTTTGTGTATGTCGTCGACATGGGGAACCACCGGATTCAGAAGTTCGACACCAGCACCAACGTGTTGCCACAGTTGCTGACCAAGTGGGGCGGCAGCTCTGAACCGGGCCATGCCAGCAGCCCGCTGGCCCAAGAGGCCGGTCAGTTGCGGTCTCCCTGGGGTATTACGGTCGATGGCGCCGGCGATGTCTATGTGACGGACACCGGCAACCATCGTATCGAGAAGTTCGATAAAGAAGGTAACTTCATCACCCAGTGGGGTGGGTTCGGGAACGGCAAAGGGCAATTCAATTTCCCCTACGGCCTCGCGGTCGATGTCAGAGGCAGCGTGTTTGCCGTCGATAGCGGAAATACCAGGGTCGAACAGTTCATGCCGGCCGACGAAGGGAGCGAACGGCTCCAGGAAGATGCCGAGAGCGTGGCGGAAATCGAAAATGCGCAAGTGACAGGAGTCGCGTCGAAGAAGTCGTAAGAGCGGCGAGAAGGTTTGTTGGTAGGTTGCGGGATGCTCAAAATGGCTGTTCAGCAAGGCCGCAGCGAGTGAAGGGCCGAGGCGTACCCTTGGGGTACGTTGAGGGTCTGAACGATGCGAGAACGAAGCTGGCAGGCTTTTTCAGTATGCCGCCAGTGAAGGGACGACATGCTCGATAAAGAACCAAGGCTTGGATTGACCTACGACGACGTCGTGTTGATTCCGGCCAAGTCTCAGGTTTTGCCGAGTGAGGTCGACATGCGTACGATGCTCACGCGTCATATCAAGATCAATGTTCCCATTATCAGCTCGGCGATGGATACCGTGACCGAGTCTCGTCTGGCCATTGCCATGGCCCGCGAAGGCGGTCTTGGGATTATTCATCGCGTGTTGTCGCCGACGGATCAGGCGACTGAAGTCGATCGCGTCAAGAAATCAGAGAGCGGGATGATTCTCGATCCGATTACGATTTCGCCCGATCAGACGATTCGCGATGCCCACGGCTTGATGGCCAAATACCGGATCTCAGGTATTCCCGTGACGAAGGATAAGAAGCTGGTGGGTATTCTCACGAATCGCGATTTGCGGTTCGAAACTAGAATGGATCTGAAGGTTTCGCAAGTGATGAAGCGGGATAAGCTGATCACGGCGCCTGAAGGGACGAGCTTGGAAAAAGCTCGCGAGGTGCTGCACGAGCATCGGATCGAGAAGCTCCCCGTCGTCAATAAGCATTTCGAGCTCAAGGGGCTCATTACGATCAAAGACATCGAAAAGCGCATCATGTATCCCAACTCTTGCAAAGATGGACATGGTCGGCTTTGTGTGGGAGCGGCTGTCGGAGTGGGGCCGGATACTGCAGATCGTGTGGCGCGGCTCAAGAAGGCAGGGGTGGATGTGATCGTGGTCGATACCGCTCACGGACATTCCCGGGCGGTGCTGGACACGGTTAAGATGATCAAGCGAAAGTATCCGGACCTCGAACTCATTGCCGGGAATATTGCCACTGCCGAGGCAGCTAGGGATCTTCTTCGTGCCGGTGTCGATGCCGTCAAGGTGGGCGTGGGGCCTGGTTCCATTTGCACCACCCGTATCGTGTCGGGCGCCGGGATGCCGCAGTTGACGGCGATCGCCGACTGCGCAAAAGTTCTCGCGGGGACCGGGGTTCCGGTCATTGCCGATGGCGGGATCAAGTTCTCAGGCGACATCACGAAAGCCTTGGCAGCCGGTGCCTCCTCTGTGATGCTCGGTGGACTCTTGGCTGGCACAGATGAATCGCCTGGGGAAACAGAGTTGTACCAAGCCGGCACCTATAAGGTGTACCGAGGCATGGGTTCAATCGGCGCGATGGAGCGCGGCGGCGGAGATCGGTATGGCCAAGGCGGCCGCCCGGTGCAGAAGCTGGTCCCGGAAGGGATTGAAGGCCGCGTGCCGTATAAGGGGAAGCTCTCGGCCGTCATCTACCAATTGATCGGTGGGGTAAAGTCCGGCATGGGTTACTGCGGCTGCAAGACGATTTCGGACCTCCAACAGAAGGCCCAGTTTATCCGGCAGACGGTTGCAGGTCTCCGCGAAAGTCATGTGCACGATGTGATCATCACCAAGGAAGCGCCGAATTATCGGACGGATTGGGAATAGAGCCAAGAACGAATGGCGTATGGTCGATAGCCTGATCGCCGGTTTCGTATCTCCTCCGTGGCGCACCAATTTTCTTTCCACTGCCATCAGCCATCAGCTATAAGCTCTTTTCAAAACATGGAACTTTGGCACAATAGAATTCTGGTTCTCGACTTCGGGTCGCAATATACTCAGCTGATTGCGCGACGCATCCGCGAGGCGCAGGTCTATTCTCAGATCTTGCCCTGTACCGTTCCCATGGCGACCATTCTCGCCTATCGCCCGCAAGGCATCGTGTTATCCGGTGGCCCCTCCAGCGTGTATGAGAAGAAGGCGCCGACGGTCTCCAAGGAACTGTTCGACCTCGGGATTCCCATTCTCGGCATTTGTTATGGCATGCAGCTGGTGACGCATCTCTCCGGTGGGGAAGTGGCCAAGTCCAAGCATCGGGAGTACGGCCGTGCCGATCTGACCATCGACGACACGAGCGACCTCTTCAAGGGCATCGGCACAAATGGGTCGACCGTTGTCTGGATGTCGCACGGGGACCGTATCGAACGGATGCCGCCTGGGTTCCGGTCGATTGCCCATACGGCAAATTCGCCGATTGCCGCTATGAAGCGCGACGATCACAAGCGCCGGATCTATTGCCTGCAGTTTCATCCGGAAGTGGTGCATACGCCTGAAGGGACGACGTTGCTTCGCAATTTCGTCTACGACATTTGCGGCTGTAAGCCGACATGGACGATGGAGTCCTATGTGGAGACGGCGGTGCAACAGATTCGCGAGCAGGTCGGCAAGGAGCGAGTGATCTGTGCCTTGAGCGGGGGCGTCGACTCTTCTGTGGCTGCGGCATTGACGCATCGCGCGATTGGCAATCAGCTCACCTGCATTTTTGTCGACAACGGCCTGCTTCGGACGGGGGAGAAGGAGCAAGTTAAACAGACGTTTGCCAAACAGCTCCACTTGAATTTGCGCATGATCGACGCGTCCGATTCGTTCTTGGCTAAGCTCAAAGGGGTGATCGATCCCGAGCGTAAGCGGAAAATTATCGGGAAACAGTTCATCGAACAGTTCGATGCGGAAGCGAAGAAGAAATCGGGCGGGGTGAAGTTTCTCGTTCAAGGCACGCTCTATCCCGATGTGATCGAAAGTGTGAGCTTCAAGGGGCCGTCGGCCACCATCAAGACCCATCACAATGTCGGCGGGTTGCCGGCGCGGATGAAGTTGAAGCTGATCGAGCCGTTGCGCGAACTCTTCAAGGACGAAGTCCGGGTATTGGGGAAGGAATTGGGCCTTCCCGATGAGATCGTCTGGCGGCAGCCTTTCCCAGGACCTGGCCTGGCCATCCGGGTGCTCGGTGTCGTGACGAAGGAGCGACTGACGATCCTTCGAGCGGCCGAGTCCATTCTCGATCAGGAAATTCGCGCCGCCGGTTTGTATAGGGAGATTTGGCAATCGCTCGCCGTGTTGTTGCCGATTCGAACCGTAGGTGTCATGGGCGATCAACGGACCTATGAACATGTCATTGCGCTTCGAGCCGTGACCAGCTTGGATGGCATGACGGCCGATTGGGCCAAGATTCCGAATGACGTATTGGGCAAGATCTCGAACCGGATCATCAACGAAGTAAAGGGTGTGAACCGGGTGGTGTACGACATCAGTTCGAAACCGCCGGCCACTATAGAATGGGAGTAAGGCGGTGACGAGTGATGCGTGATGAGTGACGAGTCGGAAAGAAGTCCGATCATTCACCCCTCACGCATCACTCATCACTGATCACTGACTATGGAAGTTAGATTACAAAAAATCATTGCCGGATCGGGACTCGCTTCGAGGCGGAAGGCCGAGGAGTGGATTGCCGCCGGGCGCGTGACCGTCAACGGTAAAGTCGTGACGGAGCTCGGCACCAAGGTCGATCCGGAGCGCGCCCATATCAAGGTGGACGGCAAGCATTTGAGTTCCGCCCAGCCGTACGTGTATCTCTTGCTGAATAAGCCGAAGAACGTGATGTCGACGTTGAACGATCCGGGAGGTCGGCCGACGGTGAAGGACTATCTCCGGGGAATTTCGGTGCGGGTGTTTCCCGTCGGCCGATTGGACTTCGATAGCGAAGGGTTGATGCTGTTGACCAATCACGGCGATTTGGCGCAGACCCTGCTCCATCCCCGTTACCATGTGCCGAAGACCTATCTCATCAAGGTGAAGCAGGTGGTGACGGATGACCATATCCGGCAGTTAGAGCAGGGTGTGCAGTTGGAAGACGGCATGACTGGTCCGGCCGTGGTGAAGAAGGTGAAAAAAGCCAAGCTAAATTCCTGGCTGGAGATTACGATCCGCGAAGGGCGCCAGCATCAAGTAAAACGGATGATGGAAGCGGTCGGTCATCCGGTTTTGAAGCTCACGAGAATTAAGATGGGTCCGCTGTCGTTGGGCGATTTGGGGGCCGGAGAGTTTCGGTATCTGACCGACCGTGAAGCGAACGCCCTGCGCGAGCTCGCCGAGCATAAGCTCGCCACAGAAGAGGCCGCAGAGAAACAGGTTCCCAGGCCGAAGAAGCGGATCAGCCGGGTTGGATGGGCTCGTTCGAAGAAAGCGAAGGTGGTATGAAGGTCAGAACTCATCGGTGCGGCGAACTTACCAAAGCCGCGGTCGGGCAAACCGTCGTCTTAAACGGCTGGGTGCAGCGGCGGCGCGACCATGGCGTCGTGCTGTTCATCGATCTGCGCGATCGAACCGGGCTGACGCAGGTGGTGTTCAATGCCGAGCGGAATGCCGCCGTGCACCAAGCCTCCCATGCGTTACGGAGCGAATGCGTCGTGTCGGTGACCGGTCAAGTGATGGCCCGCCCCGACGAGTCGAAGAATCCCAACCTGCCGACGGGCGAGATCGAAGTCTTCGTGGATGCCATTGAGATTCTAAACGAGTCGAAGACACCGCCGTTCATGATCGAAGACGACGCCGAAGTGACCGA
>VFKF01000016.1 GCA_009885705.1 Nitrospira sp.
ATCATCTATTCGATCTGGGACCGGGAAGTCGTCCAGATTGCCTCTCGCGCCTATGTCACTGCAGGCAATTGGGCGCGCGACGAGGACTATCCGACGATCCACGTTGCCTACCTGGCTCCCTATGCCTACGAAATCTTTGCCTCCGTTGATGCGCATCACCCATGGGCCCATGCAATCACATCCAGCTATGCCATTCTGCACTGGCTCTACGATGAAGAAGCACTGCCGGTCCCTCCAGAGGTGATCTATCTGGACAAACGTTCCGGACAACTGGCCGTCCGGCATCCCGTGACCGGAGCCTCATCCTCGTTCAGCTATGACGCCTTCCCGATCTATTGGCGAATGGCGCTCGATGCCGCCTGGTTCGGACGATCTGAAGGGCCCTTGCGGCAACAGATGTTGGGATTCTTCCAGCGCGAATGGAAGGCCCAGGGAAAATTTGTCGACCACTATTCCCTCAAGGGCTTGCCGCTGTCATCAAACGAAGGACTGCCGCTCTATGCCACCGTCCATGCTCTGGCCTTCCAGGAACAGGACGACCTCGCCCGCCTGCTGAGCGAAAAGAAGCTCGCCCACCTCGAAGCCAGCGCACTCGCCGGGAAACGGCTCACCTACTACTTCCATAACTGGCTATGGTTCGGGCAGGCCCTCTCTCTCTCGCAAGCCCGCCACTACGACGAGTTCTTGGGTTTTCTGCGGCCGTTCGACGTGGTCGGATTCTCGGCACACTTTCCCTGGGAGCTCTTTGCCGTCACCGTCATGCTCTACCTGATCGCCACGTGGCATCCGGTGCTCAAGTTCGCCTTTCTGGCCTGTGGATTGAGCCTCTGTCTCCGCTACCTCTACTGGCGGCTCTTCCACACATTGAACTTCATGGAATCCGGCGGCCCGTTTATCAGCATCGCCCTGTGGGCAGCCGAACTCTATGCCTTCTCGACGGTCGTCCTACTGTTCATCCAGGTGGGAATCGGCTGGAGACCTCAGCCTGTCCGTCCCCTTGAGCCAGCCCAAGGCTTTGCTCCCTCAGTCGACGTCTTTATTCCGATCTACTCCGAGTCCTGCGAGATTCTGGAGAAGACCCTGATCGGAGCCTCCGCGATGGAGCAGGCTCACACACGGATATACGTGTTGGACGACAGCCACCGAGACGAGGTCTGCCGACTGGCCGAACGGTTCGGGGCGACCTATATCAAAGGCCCTCGCCAACATGCCAAGGCGGGCAACCTGAACCATGCCCTCACGCAAACGGACGGCGAACTCATCGTGATCTTCGACACGGACCATATTCCAGTCACGACCTTTCTCACAGAGACCGTCCCGTTTTTCGCAAACCCCAGCATCGGCTTTGTCCAAACGCCTCACCATTTCTACAACCAGGATATTTTTCAACGGGCCCTCGGCGCCAGCCCGCGCATTCCGAACGAGCAGGACCTGTTTAATCACGCGATCCAGGGCGGACGCCAAAGCTGGGGCGGGGCGTTCTTCGTCGGCAGCGGAGCCGTCTTTCGACGGTCGGCGATCGCCGAGTTGAATGGATTTAACTTGATGAGCATCACCGAAGACATTCATACCAGCCAGCACCTCCATGCCAGGGGATGGAAGTCTGTCTTCGTCGATAAAAACCTGGCGGTCGGACTCACGGCAGAAAACCTCGCGTCCTACATTGTCCAGCGTCGGCGCTGGATGTTGGGCTGTCTCCAGATCTTCTTCAAAGATAATCCCCTCCTCTGCCGGGGTCTGTCCTTCCGGCACCGGCTCGGCTACTTCGCCTCGCTCTACTACTTCTTCTTCCCGATCGCGCGGGTGATATTTTGGATCACCCCCCTCTACTTCCTCCTGTTTCACCTGCACCCGATTTTTGCCGATGTCTCGATTCTGGTGGCCTACCTGTTGCCATTCATGATCGTCCTCCCGATGATTTCTTCCAGATTGCTGCCCGGATGGCCCAGGCTCATGTGGTCAACCCTTTACGAAGGACCAGTCAGTTTCCCGCTGTTCCGGTCGATGTTCGATCTGCTGCTCCCGAAGAACTTGGGGTTCAAAGTCACTCCCAAGGGCTTGCTTTCGGAGCAACGGTCATTCGACTGGCGATCCTCTGCCAGCCTGGCCATTGCCACCCTCATCACGCTCGCCGCCATTGCGAAAGGCCTCTGGGAGTTCTGGTATTTCGGCATCGAAAAGGACGCCTATTTCTTCAATCTCAGCTGGGCCTCCTTCAATCTGCTGACCCTGTTCGTGGGACTGCTGATGGCTTGGGAAAAACCTCAAACACGAACAGAAGAACGCATCATCAAGCCGATCCCGTTCGAGCTGCGAGCCGGCAATCTGTGCATCACAGGCACGACACATGACGTGAGTCTGACCGGGGTATCATGGTTCGGGGCATCGCCCAATCCACTGCCTCCGACTATGGACATGAGCTTGCAGGGCAGAATCCCCTTCACCTGCCAGGTCCGATTGGTCTATCATGACCGACTGTCAGGGCCTGGCAGTAAATGTGGGCTGGCATTTCTCAACCTCTCAGAAGAACATCGTCGGCTCTTGCTACTAAACCTCTATAGCGACCCCATGACCTGGGAACATGCGCAGAGGGACCGCCTGCGCAGCAGCCTCCTCATGGCAAGTCACTTGCTCTTCGGTCTCCTGAAGCACTTCAGACCATTGAGACTCAGGCGGCGACAGACTCCCCGACAATGGGATGCCGGCGTCACCGAGGTGCAGATCGGCAAGAAACGACATCGTGCAATCGTGAAAGATCGATCGGCAAGCGGACTCAGTCTATTGATCTTCGCCAACGAAACGCCACTCACCACGCCATGGTTAGTACGGGGCGCCGGCGGACAACTGAAGGCCTATCGCCCTGTCTATCGCGCGAGGCGATGGAGGCTGATACCGAGAGTGGGCCTCCAGGCCATCCCCTAAACATTCAACGCACATGTGGCGTATGGCGCCAGAAAC
>VFKF01000424.1 GCA_009885705.1 Nitrospira sp.
GGGCGGTCTTCTGGCTTGGCTCTTCATCATTCAGGCTACGATGATCGGCATCCTCTTTCTCAGCACCAACTACTATCTCTGGCAGGCTCTCGGCCGGATGCGTGGTGCCGAAAAGTATCAACGCTACATCAAGTATCTCGTGTTCGTCCTCTGTTGCGGCTACCTGGTATTCATTACGCCTCATACGATCGTCATGACTCCCGCTGAGCTCAAGGCGATGGGTGGCCAGCAGCACCCGGTGTTAGGGAACTATGGCGTTATGTCGGCTAAGAACGGCGGCATCAACGTCATTATTACGACCACCATTCTGAGCTTCGTGTGGTACATGCGAGGCAACAAGGTTTCGACGGTATCCTGGTCGAAGTTTGGCAATATCTTCATGGGCTGCTTCTTCGGTTGCGCCTATGTGAATATCGTCGGACTCGCGGTTCTGGGATATTATATTCCGGCAAACGTGCGAGTTGGTTTATCGGTTCCTCAGGTGGCGACGACCCTATCCTGCCTCTTCTTCATGTTTGCGCTCAACAGCTTCATGATGAAGGGTGCAAAGCAGATGGGCCCCATCGAGTGGGGGAAGATCTCGGCTCGTTCGCAATATGCGTTAATCATGCTCGCGACGGCCTTTACTTGGATGATGGGATTGATGGGGTATATTCGCTCGTCGGTCCGATTGTTCTGGCACGTGAATGAGATTATGCGCGACAACTCACCTTGGGCCTATACCCATACGGTGGGATTTGCCGCAAATATGATTTCATTCAATGTGTTGTTCTCCTGGATCAGCATTCTCTTTGTCTTCTGGCTGGGCAGCCTCGGGATAAAGAAGGCGCCAGTTGAAGCAAAGGCAGGGGTCCCTGGTGGGGCTGCACAGCCGGCTGGGAGCCACTGATCATCTTTAGGATCTTGCTTGGGGGAGTGGAGGCGCGTCGTACGTGCCTCCGCTCTTACCAAAACCTCAGGAGGTTACAATCGTGGGCGATCTGATAAACGAAGCGATTTCAATAGGGTGGCCGCTGTTCGCGCTGCTGGCGGGGCTTCTCGTGTATTCCCTGGTATCGATTAGCGATCCTGCGGCAAAAAAACGCGCAACCTTCAAGCTCTTTATTGGCATCATTGCATCCTTCATGCTGATGGTGGCCATTGCGCATTATAAGACCAGCTTTTATGAAGCAAATCGAATGTTGCCAGTTTCTCTAGTTCTTATTACCTCGATGTGCTTCATGATGGGGATCTACTTCCCCAATCAAGCTGCTTTGCTCAAGATCGGCGGCTTCATGTTCTTGGTTGCTGCTGGCCTATCAGGGTATGGCAATTGGTTGCCGCAGGTCGAAGGTGGGTTTCCTCCGAAAGAAGAGAAGCTTCAGTATGAGGCAATGACCTCGCAGCAGTTGGCTGACGAAGGCGAAAAGATCATCTTCGGAGGGATTGGGCAAAATAAGGTTCAGGGCGCAATTGGGAAAGGGCAATGTCCTCTTTGTCATGCGTTCCACAAGGGAATGCTGGGGGAGCGAGCACCGAACCTTGACGGTATTCCTGAACGTGCAGGCAAAGAGCGGCTGGAAGATCCAAAGTACAGCAAGGGGAAGCCTGCAGGTAGAGACTATGCTCAGAAGGAAGCATTTCCTGGAGCGGGCACCGCAGAGAATGGCCAAGAGTATATCGCTGAGTCCCATTCCTGCCCGAGCTGTTACGTTGTTGCCGGCTTCGGCGTCAAGGGTACAAACGATAAAGAAAGCCCAATGCCTGCCATCCACAAGCCACCGATCTCGCTGAGTCTCCCAGAGTTAGCGGCTGTTGATACGTGGCTCTATATCCGCGAAGGGCGAGACGCTCCGACATACGAAGAGATCGTGAAGTCGTATGAGAAGTTTATTCCGGAGGCTGACCGTCCGAAGCAGCAGGAAGAGAAGGCTGCCGGGCCGGCAAGTGCCTTGATGGCGGATGGAACCGAGCCGGTAGACCAGATTTTTGCGAAGGCGCAGTGCGTGGCCTGCCATACGATTCCTGGTATTCCAGGGGCGGTCGGTACGATTGGTCCTAAGCTCGAAGAAGGCACGAATGCTCCTCTTCGCATCAAGGACAAGGACTATAAGGGAACGGCCAAGACAGTTCCAGATTACATTATGGAGTCGATCGTTTCGCCTAGTGCCTATGTGGTGAAACCATTCCCGGATAATACGATGCCGAAGGTGTTCGGGCAGAAGCTCAGCGCCGGGGCGCTCAAGAAGATCGTCGACTATCTGTCGCAGGTGAAGGCGGGATCGCCACCACCGAAGATTTCATAATCGTGTCTGTCTACCTCTTTTGTTCAGCAAAGGGAGTTTGCCGATGAAAGCATTAATGTCAGTCGCGGCACTCATAGGAGCAGTTGGGATACTCCTGCTTGCCGGAATGATTGTCGATATCATTCCGTCAAATAC
>VFKF01000030.1 GCA_009885705.1 Nitrospira sp.
AGTTTTTCGCTCAAGTCGAGCGTGGCGACGCAATGGTTGCGGGAGCAGGGAGTGGGGGGACGAGCTGGACGAGGGACGCCGCTGCCAACCGGACAGATGCCGCCTGCGACCGACCAATCTCCGGCCCCGTCGGCACAGTCACAAGTCAAACCCGCCCACCCTTCTCAGCCAGATTTGTCGCCCAAGCAGATGTTGAAGCCGGACGTGCCTCAACCGGCTCCGGCTCGTCCGTATAATCTCGATCAGTTGATCAGCGATCGTGCGAAGGCGGAAGCCGATCTCGACAGCATGATGTCGGAGATGCGAGGACGGATGAAGGGGCGATAGAATCGAGGTGACCGATCAGGTGTTTAGGCTGAAGACCAAAAGCCTTCAGCCTATCTACATGAGTAGTTACGTTTTTTCTAGCATCCGACTACGTGGTAATCGCCCCTTCCGACGCAGAGGAGACGTGCCGCGCGTACTTGCCCATGACGCCTGAGGTATAGCGTGGCGCCGGCTGTTTGACCTTCTTGAGCCTGGCCTTGATCTCTTTCTGCGAAACCTCCAGGGTCAGCGTTCGTTTGGCGATATCGAAGACGATCATATCGCCGTTTTTCACGGCGCCGATCGGGCCGCCCTTGATGGCTTCCGGTGCGACATGGCCTGCCATCAACCCATGGGTGGCGCCGGAGAAGCGTCCGTCGGTGAGGAGTGCAACGGAATCGCCCAAGCCTGCTCCGACGATGGCCGCAGTCACGCCCAACATTTCTCTCATACCTGGTCCGCCTGACGGGCCTTCGTAGCGAATCACCACGACATCGCCCGCTTTGATTTTTCTGGATTGGACTGCAGCAAAGGCATCCTCTTCCCGATTGTAGACTTTTGCAGGGCCGCGGAATGTCATGATCGAATGTCCGGCTACCTTCACGACGCAGCCCTCTGGCGCGAGGTTTCCCTTTAAGATGACGAGCCCCCCGGTGTTCTTGATGGGATTCGAGAGGGGCCGAAGCACTTGTTGGCCAGGAGTTTCCTTGGCGTCTTTGGCCTCTTCTCCAATCGTTCGTCCCGTCACGGTCGGTTGGTTGGCGTGCAGGATACCGGCATCGAGCAGCCGTTTGGCGACCAAGGTGGTCCCTCCTGCTGCATACAGATCAGATGCGGTAAATCGTCCACCCGGCTTCAGGTCGGCAAGCAACGGAACCTTCCGATTGATCTTGTCGAAATCGTCGATGTTCAACTTGATGCCTGCTTCGCGCGCAATGGCGAGCAGATGCAGCACGGCATTCGTCGAGCCGCCGGTGGTTGCGACCGCGGCAATGGCATTCTCTAACGATTTCCGCGTGATGATCTGCTTGGGGCGCAGGTCTCGTTTGAGCAGATCCATGACCATCACGCCGCATTCGAAGGCCACGTCGTCTTTCTTCTGATCCATGGCCGGCACGCCGTTCCGTCCCATCATCGAGATGCCGAGGAACTCGAAGGCGATCGCCATGGTATTGGCCGTGAACTGGCCGCCGCAGGCGCCGGGGCCAGGGCAGGCATGGTCTTCGA
>VFKF01000381.1 GCA_009885705.1 Nitrospira sp.
CGCTGGCTCAATAGTCTCGCGATTCGACCCAGGGTCTGGGTCGAGCTGGTCCGACCAGCCGTGGCAACCACCTGTATGGCCAGATCCTGCTCACTGACCTTGCGGTACGTGCCCCTTACGGCCGCCAGCACGATCTGTTCAGGACAACCGGTAGCCAGCAGCTCTTCTTGCAGACGTACACGGCCCATCGGCATGCGGGCCAGTCGCCGATCGGCCCACCGCACGGCGAAGGCGGCATCGTCGAGATAGCGTAACGATACCAACCGTCGAACCGTGGTTCGTATCTGTGAGAGAGAGGCTCCCTTGGCCGCGAGTAATCGTTCGATCTGGGCCGTGGTACGATCGCTACGGGCCAATGCCCGCACCGCAAGTTGCAACCACCGATCCTGCTCGACACCCGTGGAGCGTGAAGCGTATCTCGTGAAGCGTCGTTCGTTTCCGGATTCATTCGAACGCTTCACGCTTCACGCTTCACGAACGACCGTGCCAACATAGTTTTTCCTGGCGTTCTATGCGCCCACCTTGTGCGGTCGCCGTTCCTCACGCTTTTCCTCGGTCTTTTTCTCGTCTTTGACGGGCACGACCGGCTTCTCAGGGGTCCGTCCAGGCAGACCGGCGATGTCACGTAACTTCCCTTCAATTTCGCGCGCCAACGGTTGATTGCTCAAGAGGAAGTCCCGAACCGCATCGCGTCCCTGCCCGAGCCGCTCGCCTTGATAGGAATACCAAGCCCCGGACTTCTCCACGACTTTCTTGTCGACCCCGAGATCGACCAACTCGCCTGTTTTTGAAATGCCCTGTGCGAACATGATGTCGAATTCCGCCTGTTTGAACGGAGGCGCCATCTTGTTCTTCACCACCTTCACGCGCACGCGGCTGCCGGTGACTTCCTGCCCTTCCTTAATCGACTCGATTCGCCGGATATCCAGACGCACGGACGAATAGAACTTGAGCGCGTTGCCGCCCGTCGTCGTCTCCGGATTACCGAACATCACACCGATCTTCATCCTGATCTGATTGATAAAGATCAGGGTCGTCTGCGACTTGGAAATAGCCGCCGTCAATTTACGAAGCGCCTGCGACATAAGCCTCGCTTGCAGACCCATATGCGCATCGCCCATTTCGCCTTCGATTTCGGCTCTCGGGACGAGGGCCGCAACAGAGTCCACCACAATGACATCGATCGCGCCGCTCCGGACGAGCGTCTCGGCAATTTCCAACGCTTGTTCGCCGGTATCGGGCTGCGAGACCAAGAGATCGTCCACCTGCACGCCCAGCTTCTTGGCATAACCCAAATCCAGCGCATGTTCCGCATCGATAAAGGCCGCTGTCCCGCCGGCCTTCTGCGCTTCCGCAATCACATGCAGCGTGAGCGTCGTTTTGCCCGAGGACTCGGGACCGAAAATCTCGATCACCCGGCCGCGGGGAACCCCACCGACGCCCAGGGCAATATCGAGTCCGAGGGATCCGGTCGAAATCGCGGGAATATCCACCGGGGCATCCGCGCCCCCCAGCTTCATAATCGCCCCCTTCCCATATTGCTTCTCAATTTGGGACAGGGCGAGATCCAACGCACGCTTCTTGTCGTCTTTTTCAGCCATAAGTACTCCTCTGGTAATAGAGAGATCGGGGGCATTATACCCAAGTTGAGCGACGGAAACCTAGCAGAGAAACTCCAGACAATAGGCCGTAAAGACGGCAAACCGCCACCTATTTACTCGATTTCATTGACGGACGATGGAGATGGCGCTACAAGTGACCCTATGCCTTCGACTCTCGTTCCCGATACCACCGACAATAAACCGACGGTCTTGATCGTCGACGATGAGGCCGCACCCCGCGCAGCCCTCACACAGATACTCAAACAAGACTTCCACATTCTCACCGCGGACAATGCACGGACGGCTCTGGCCGTGCTGAACGATCACGGCGTCGACCTCGTTACGCTGGACTTGAAATTACCCGATCGCTCAGGATCGGACCTTTTGACAGACATCAAACGCGAACATGCCGAGATCGAAGTCATCATGGTGACGGCCTACGGCAGTCTGCAATCGGCCATGGACTGCATCCGCCATGGCGCGGCAGGCTTCCTCCTGAAACCGTTCAATGCCTCTGAGTTATTGGCGATTTCATTGCAGACCGCCCAGAAAAAACAACGGTTGGATCAACTGCGCCCGGTCCTCACGAACTCGACCACACTCTGGGGCCCGGAGCCGGCCTGTACCAAAGCCTGGCAGGCCCTCGTCGAGGACTACACCGCCATGAACCGCACAGGGTCGCTGTCCTCCTCGCATAGCGATGAGACCTCGCCCTTGGTCCCCCTGATCTCCGACCTCTTGGAAGCCAAGGACCGCCACCTACTCAACCATGGAAGCCGCGTGAGTTTTTATTCGACGCTGGTGGCCAATCGGCTGAGCCTTCCCATTGCCGAACAACAGTCGCTCGCACTCGGTGCGCTCGTGCATGATCTCGACTTGATCAGCGCCCCCGGCAATCATGTGTTGAGCCTCGAATCCGACCCGCAAGTCCATCGGCCCGATCTGGGCGCCAGAATGGGCCGCGCGATGGGGCTGCCACCGGACGCCGTACAGATTATCGCCCTCCATCACGAACGATGGGATGGAACGGGATACCCGTTCGGCCTGCGCGAGGAAGGCACACCTCTGCTCGCTCGCATTGTCGGCATCGCCCAGGCCTTCGACGATCTCACC
>VFKF01000478.1 GCA_009885705.1 Nitrospira sp.
ACCCCACCGTCCAGCAGGCCACATCGCTACAAGCTCTGCTTCAGCCCTACCCGAGTGAAGAGCTTCAGGCCTATGCCGTCAGTACGCTCGTGAACAACCCGAAGCATGAGGCGCCAGACTGTCTTGAACCGCTTCCGGCGTAGGTCTACACTACGGCCTCTTTGTTGTGAGGTCTCCGATGCCGATGAATGTGGATGCGGTCTATGCCCCTGATCTCTCGACGCGCTATGCGCTCCCCGTCTTTCTGGGGCGACTGCCGGCCGGCTTTCCCTCCCCGGCTGACGACTATATCGAGGGCACGCTCGATCTCAACCGTCTCCTGATCAAGCACCCGGCTGCTACCTTCTTTGTGCGCGTGACCGGCGACTCCATGATCGGAGCGGGCATCCATTCCGGTGACCTCCTGGTAGTGGATCGATCGCTCGACGCGGTCGATGGCAATGTGATCGTGGCGGCGCTGGATGGCGAGCTCACGGTGAAGCGGCTCTTCAGGCAAGGGACGATCCTGCGATTGCTCCCGGCCAACGCCGCCTATCAACCGATTGAGATTCTGACTCAGCAGTCCTTTGAAATATTTGGAGTGGTGACCAACGTCATTCACTCCCTCTGAGGGTCCGATGCCTCCCCTCTTTGCCCTCGTCGATTGCAATAATTTCTATGCCTCCTGCGAACGGCTCTTTAATCCAAAGTTAGCCGGTCAACCCATCATCGTGCTGTCCAATAATGACGGCTGTGTGGTGGCCCGCTCCAATGAAGCCAAGGCGCTCGGGATCACGATGGGCGTGCCGGAGTTCCAGATTCGTCCCCTGCTCCGCGCGCATCACGTACAGGTGTTCTCCTCGAACTACCGGCTCTACGGCGATCTGTCGCAACGAGTCATGGAGACCTTGGAACAGTTCAGCCCGGATCTCGAAATCTATTCCATCGATGAAGCCTTCTTAAGCCTGACGGGCTTCGAACGGCGCAACCTGACGGACTATGGGCGACAGATCCGCAAGACGGTGAAGCAATGGACGGGCCTTCCCGTCTCGGTCGGCATCGCCGAAACGAAGACGCTCGCCAAGCTGGCCAACCGGATTGCGAAACAGACATCAGACACAGACGGGGTGTTCGACCTGCTGGCCTGTCAGGATCGAGAGGCCCTCTTGAATGGAGTAGCGGTGGGAGACGTCTGGGGGATCGGGCCGAGCTACGCGCGCCTGCTCACGCAGCAGGGCATCACGACGGCCTGGCAGTTGCGCGAGGCGGACGAGCCTTGGATCAGGAAACACCTGGGCGTGGTCGGCCTGCGGGTGGTCGCGGAACTCAGAGGACAGTCCTGCCTCGCCCTTGAAGACTGTCCTCCGCCCAAGCAAGGGATTACCTGCTCGCGCGCCTTTGGCCGATCCGTCTGCACACTCGCGGAGATGGAAGAGGCGGTGTCGTCCTATGTCTCTCGTGCGGCGGAGAAGCTGCGGGGGGAAGGATTGGCGGCCACGGTGCTGACCGTGTTTATCATGACGAACGCCTTCACGGAGGAGCCGCAGTATCGCAACTCGGTGACCTGTGAGCTGCCGGTGGCCACGGATTCGACCTCGGAACTCATCAGGGCCGGCTTGAAGGGACTGCGCCGCATCTATCGAGACGGCTATCGCTATAAGAAAGCGGGGGTGATGTGCACGGCCCTCGTGCCAGCCGACCAGGTGCAGCCGGATCTGTTCGACCGGCAGGATCGTCCCAAG
>VFKF01000451.1 GCA_009885705.1 Nitrospira sp.
CATTGGACCGGTTGGGTTTTCACCTTCGGCTCACCACACCAGGCCGCATGCAGGGCGGGCGGGTGGCCTTTGCCAACCCCGTACGCAACGCGTCGGAGGTCAGGGCCGGCCTTGCCGGCTTGGCCGTTCAGGCACAGGCGGGGCACCAAGTCCT
Organism: Nitrospira sp.; assembly: GCA_009885705.1. Lineage (GTDB taxonomy): Bacteria > Nitrospirota > Nitrospiria > Nitrospirales > Nitrospiraceae > Palsa-1315. Next base: position 155 of record VFKF01000451.1, read on the forward strand.
GCATTCGCTGTAGTCGGTGCTGGCACACGTTCCTGTGAGCATCCCGCACGATGGTTCTTTTCAACTCACCAGTTCATTACTAGGTAGGGGAATGCATGGCGACCACAAACGATAAACAAGTCATTTTCTCGCTCGTCAATGTCGGCAAGATTTATCCGCCGAAGAAGCAAGTGCTGCGCGAGATCTATCTCGGATTTTACTACGGCGCGAAGATCGGTGTGTTGGGTCTCAACGGATCTGGCAAGAGTTCGCTGCTCAGGATCATCGCCGGGACCGACCCGAACTATACCGGCGAGATCACTCGTTCGAAGGGGTACAGCGTCGGCCTGCTGGAACAGGAACCGCAGCTCGATCCGGAGAAGACGGTGAAAGAGGTCGTCGAAGAGGGGAAGAAAGAACTCGTGGCTATGTTGCGCGAGTATGACGCGGTCAGCAACAAGATGGGTGAGGCCACGCCCGAGGAGATGGAAAAACTGCTGGAGAAGCAGGCTCAGCTCCAGGAAAAAATCGAAGCGGCGGACGGGTGGGAGTTGGATAATGTCCTGGAAGTGGCCATGGACGCGCTGCGTTGTCCTCCGGCGGATGCGAAGATCGGGGTGCTTTCGGGCGGCGAGAAACGCCGGGTGGCGCTCTGCCGCTTGATGATCCAGGAGCCGGATATCCTCTTGCTCGACGAACCGACCAACCATTTGGATGCCGAGTCCGTACAATGGCTCGAACAGCACCTTCAGCAATATAAAGGCACGGTCATCGCCGTCACGCACGATCGCTACTTCCTCGACAACGTGGCCGGCTGGATCCTCGAACTCGATCGCGGCCATGGCATTCCGTTCCAGGGGAACTATACCTCCTGGTTGGAACAGAAGCAGGTGCGGCTGGAAAAAGAAGAAAAAACCGAATCGAAGCGCCGCAAGTCGTTGGAACATGAGTTGGAATGGATCCGCATGTCGCCGAAAGGCCGTCAGTCGAAGGGCAAAGCGCGGCTCAACCGCTATGAAGAATTGGTCAATCAGAAACAGGAAGAGCAGGCCGCCGATCTGGAAATTTATATTCCACCAGGACCTCGGTTGGGCGATGTGGTCGTCGAAGCCCAAGGCCTTAGCAAAGCCTACGGGGACAAGGTCCTCTATGAAAATGTGAACTTCAGCCTTCCCAAGGGCGGAATTGTCGGCGTGATCGGTCCGAACGGAGCCGGCAAGACGACGATGTTCCGCATGATCATCGGGAAAGAGAAGCCGGATACCGGCGCGATCAAGATCGGCGAAACGGTCAAGTTGGGCTACGTGGACCAGGATCGCAGTCTGGATCCGAACAAATCCGTTTACGACATCATTTCCGAGGGTCACGATACCATCATGCTCGGCAAGGCCGAAGTGAACGCCAGGGCCTACTGCGCCCGGTTCAACTTTGCCGGCACCGATCAGCAGAAGAAGGTGAAGGACATCTCCGGCGGCGAGCGCAACCGGGTGCACCTGGCCCGGATGCTGAAAGAGGGGGCGAACCTCATCATCCTCGACGAACCGACCAACGATCTCGATATCAACACCTTGCGTGCGCTGGAAGAAGGATTGGAAAGTTTCGCCGGCTGCGCCGTCATCAGCAGTCACGACCGCTGGTTTCTGGACCGGGTCGCGACCCACATTATGGCGTTCGAAGGCGATAGCAAGGTAGTCTGGTTCGAAGGGAACTACAGCGAGTACGACGCGGATCGGAAGAAGCGCATGGGCAAGGAGGCCGATCAGCCGCATCGCATTCGTTATCGCAAGCTGACGCGGTAACCAGCGTCTTTGTATGGCACCGCTCGTCCTCATTACCGGTGCGGCAGGGCTCATTGGCCGGTATCTCCTCTGCACGGCGCCACGTTGGGCGCCGCAGTGGGAGGTGAAGGGACTCACCAGACAGGACGTCGATCTGACCGATGAAAGGGCCCTGCGCCGTCTCTGGCGCGACCTCCATCCTCATGCGGTCATCCATTGTGCGGCGCAGAGCCGGACAGGGCCTTGTCAGCAGAACCCGGCTCTCGCGCGCCGGATCAACGTCGATGCGACAGCGTTTCTCGCCGAACTCTCGGCAGACATCCCCTTTCTCTTTTTTTCCAGCGATCAAGTCTTTGATGGGGCCAAGGGTTGGTACGTCGAGACCGATCCGGTGAATCCTCTGAACGTATATGGAGAGACCAAGGCGGAAGCCGAACGCCTTGTTCTGCAGAACCCGAGGCATAGCGTGATTCGTGTGGGGCTGAACGCAGGCACCTCGCCGACCGGCGATCGCAGTTTTGTTGAGGATATGCGGAACTCCGTGAAGGATGGAACATCACTCACGCTGTTCACCGATGAGTTCCGTTGCCCGCTACCGGCTGGTATGACAGCGCGAGCGATCTGGGAACTGATCGAGCAGAATCGGCCGAGCCTCTATCACCTCGGAGGAGCGGAACGGCTGTCGCGCTGGGAGATCGGGCAAGCCTTGACCTCCTGGTATCCTGAACTGAGGGGGCATATCCACCCTGGTTCCGTGGAATCCTATGTCGGTGCGCCACGACCTCCCGATCTGTCGATGAACTGTGCCAAGCTCCAGGGTCTTCTGTCGTTTCCCTTGTCCGGCTTTCGCGCCTGGCTTGCGGGAAGGACAAGTACCGGTATGGATTTGTGGGACTATCCAGACTAAGCATCGTGAGGCGTAAAACGTGAAACGTGAAACGCACAAGCGGGGATATTGGAGGATACGATAATGGGATCGGATCCTCTCTCCCTTGTTTTTACGGCTTATCTGGCGATGGCTGTTGTCATGGCGGGACTCTGGCTGTTGCAGTTGCGAGTGCGCAATGCCTCGATTGCGGATGTGGGATTCTGTGCAGGTCTGATCGTTACCGTCCTCTGGTACGCATCTCAAGCCACCGGCGAGATCGAACGGAAAGTTCTCGTGGCTATTTTGGTTGTGCTCTATGCGGGCCGGCTGGGATGCTACATCCTCCTCAATCGGGTGGTCGGCAAGCAGGAGGATGCTCGTTATCGTCGCCTGCGTGAACTGTGGGGCCGGTCTGAGCGGCTCAAGATGTTCGGCTATTTTCATCTGCAAGCGCTGGCCGTGGCGGGCCTTTCTCTCCCCTTTCTGGTGCTGATCCAAAATCCACGGCCCCCGTTCGCGCTGATCGAACTCGCCGGATTGCTGATCTGGATTGTCGCAATCGCCGGTGAAGCCATGGCCGATTGGCAACTTGCGCAGTTTCGTTCCAAATCATGGAATCGTGATCGCGTCTGTCGCGACGGATTGTGGTACTACTCACGCCATCCAAATTATTTTTTCGAATGGCTGCACTGGTGGGCCTATGTTGTCATGGCCATCGGGACACCGGGCTGGCCGCTCACATGGATCGGCCCGGTGGCAATGGGATGGGCCTTGCTGAAAGTGACAGGAATTCCTCTGGCAGAAGCGCAGGCCTTGGCCAGTCGGGGCGAGGAGTACCGGATCTATCAGCAGACGACGAATGCCTTCATTCCCTGGTGGCCGAAACGAAGGTCTATTGAGCGGGGGTAAGAGTGGCCAGACGCGCCCGGGCCTGCTCGGCTTCTTTGCTGGTTGGATAGAGTCGGATCACATCTTCGTAGAGTTGCTTCGCGTGGGGCAGGTTCATCTGCCGCTCTTCAAACTCTGCGGTCTCGAATAGTTCCTTGGGCTTGTCCCCGTTACAGGCGGAGACGGCCAGCAGGCAGGCGAATAGTATCAGGGCAAGGGATCGTGTCATAGGGCCTCCGGTTACTCTAACCACTTCTGCCACCAGGTGGCGTTCCGCGGTCCTTTTCTCACATGATACGAGATCCCCCGCAGCTTATCCCAATCCAGATGTACCTGCCCACCTGTCGCCTCGTGGAGTTTTTGCCAGGACTCGAGAAGATTCAAACAGGCATGGTCGATATGACGGAGGGAGGTGAACTGGATCTGCAGATCCGCGAGTGGAGGAACCCCTTCCAGAGCTGTGGCCAAACGGGGAAGGCTGACAAAGGTGCCGATCCCCATCAAGTTCAACGTCAGTTTGCCGTTTTCCGGATCATGCTCAAAATGGGTTTCGAGGTTCTGGGTGGTATAGAGCAGCTTCGCCATGGCCAGCCCGATGCCGATTAAGACGCCGGTGAGCAGGTTCGTCGCCACGATGGTGCAGAGCGTGGCTCCGTAGATGAGCACCTCGCTCCTTCCGTACCGTTTCAGCTCCTTCACCACACCCACGTTCATGAGTTTGTACCCGGTAAAGACGAGCACGGCGCCCAGTGCGGCGGTGGGGATCATCCGCAAGATGGCCGGAAGGAAAAAGACGAAGAGCAGCAGCCATCCCCCATGCAGGAGGGTCGCGGCGCGGGACCGCGCGCCGGCCTCCACATTGGCGGCGCTGCGCACGATGACGCCGGTCACAGGCAGGGCGCCCAGCAATCCGCAGAGCACATTGCCCGCTCCCTGCGCGAAGAGTTCCTTGTTATAACGTGTGCGGGGACCGGTGTGGAGTTGATCCACCGCGGTGGCAGAGAGCAGGGTTTCGACGCTCGCGATCAATGCGAGTGCCAGCGCCTCGCCGATGATGGCAGGATCCATGAGGAATTGCAGTGAGTGGAGAGACGGCAACTGTACGATCGTGAGCAAATTGTCACGCACCTTCACATGGGCAATATCGAGATCCAACGACATGGCCGCCGCGGTGGCGAGCACGACACCGATGAGGACCGAAGGGATAGCCTTGAGCATTCGGGGGGCATAGAGATTCCACAACATGATGGTCACGATCGTGAGCAGGCCGATCCTTCCGGCCAGGTGATGATTCAGCGGCGTGGCGTCGTCGGCGACTAACCCTTTCCAGAATGCGGAGGGAAGGGTGAGGAGATTGGCCAGCCCGGATCCTCGAGGCGTATCGTCGATCATGATATGGAATTGGCTGGCGAAAATGAGGACGCCGATTCCGGCCAGCATGCCATGCACCACGGCGGGCGAAACGGCGCGGAACCATTGTCCCAGCTGGAGCCAGGCCCACTTCATTTGGATGATCCCGGCCAGCAGGACCACGATGGCCAGCTTTTCCATGCCATGCTCTTGAATGATCTCGTAGACGATGACGGTCAAGCCTGCGGCTGGCCCGCTGACTTGGAGCGGTGACCCGGCGAGCGCGCCGACGATCAGCCCCCCGATAATGCCCGTGATGATGCCGGCGGCAGGCGGCGCGCCGGAGGCGACTGCGATACCCATGCAGAGGGGGAGGGCGACCAGGAAGACCACGACCGAAGCAAAGGCGTCGTGGCGGAGGTTAACCCAGCGGCTGGAAGAGGTCCGTGTTTCAGGTCCCATGGTAGTGGGCTCTAGATGAATACGACTACTCTAGATGAGGAAGGCGAGGTGCCCAAGAGAAATATGAGAAGCGACAGGGTTGCGCAGGTCCCCTAGATTGGCTCAATGCCATATCTCGGAGCCGTGATGCCTTCGCTGCGGCATGATGGGCACCGGCTCGGCCTGGTCAGTTTTCGTCGATCTCGAAAGATAAACCCGCAATCGGGGCAGACGGAGGGCTCGAGGATAAATCGGCGCGACGGGTCTCGAGCGACCGTTTTCACGACGTGAGGGAGATGTTCCTCGATCTGGCATTCCGGGATGCCCAGCATCTGGGCCAGCTGGTAAGATGACAGTCTGGTACCGATGATCAGTTCGATGATGCGCTGTCGTGGCGTCTGCCCCGGAGAGATCATGAGGCGACATCGTAGGGGATGACATCGGGAAAGCCAAGCCCGGTGGCGCCCTGAGTTGAACGGCTCCGGTGCCTCTGTCAGGATACAGCTGCCATGCCCATTCTCCATCAAGACGAAC
>VFKF01000528.1 GCA_009885705.1 Nitrospira sp.
CATGATCGTGCTGGGTTTTCGTTCCCAGCAAGTGATCGATGGCGCTCGTTCGCTCAAGGAGACGCTGCTCCTGACGACCTGGAGGAAGGTCGGGGTGATCTTTGGGAGCGTCACGGCTCTGGTGATGTTCTTGTTCTTCTCGCGGGTGGCCACCGCCGGGTTCTCTATGCGGAAATTCGAAGTCTATCTCAGTTTATTGTTGCTGATCGCCATCGTATTTTCGGTCGAGATGACGATCCAGCGGATCTGGCCGAACGGCGCACGCCGCCATCGGGCGCTTGGGCTGTTTACGATGATCGTGTATTGCGTCCTCTTTGTGACAGGCACCACCACCTATACGATGCTCTATCTCCTGTATCCAGGCAAGATCGGATAAGTGACGGGTGATCTGTGATGAGTGATGCGTACACCATACGGGGGGGGGTGGCGAGCACAAGCTCCGAAGCTCATCACCCGTCACCCGTCACTCATCACGGTGTTTCACCATGCTGACCTGTGGCTGTGGCCGCTGGATGCATACCGAGGGGGTTGAAGAACGTTCCTACGATGATGGAACGCCCCAATGGTTCATTCGGTCGGAATGTCGCGGTTGCGGGCTGAAGGTCGGGGTCGATGTTCCTGCCGGTCAACCGGGCGGGTTTGTCGATCGGACGATGTGGACCGATGATGCGCTGCATCGGCTAGACCGTATGCCGCCTTACCTTGCCCCGCTTGTGCGCGGTGAAGTGGAGCAGGATGTGCGGGTCAGAGGAGAGCGGGTCGTCACGTACGACACGTTGCTTCGGCCTCGGACCGGCGAACGGATCGAGTGGGAGCCTGAGGCGGAACGTCGATTGGATAGAGTGCCGGCGCCGGTACGTGCCATGGCCCGCATTGAATTAGAACGGACCGTGGCAGATCGCGGCGAGACACGCATTACCGTTGCGTTGATGGAAGAAGTGAAGGCACGGTATTTCGGGATGGCCGCTCGGAAGAGTGATGCGTGATGCGTGATGAGCGAAGAGGGTCACGCGTTTCCCGTTACTGTTCACGCTTCACCCATCACCCGTCACTGGAGTTGTAATGTTGCATCGAATGGCATTGCGAGTATTGCCGAGCTTGAGTCTCGTCGTCACGGAAGATGCGGTGCGCAAGCAAAAGCGAATCGTCATGTTTGTGCCTGGTTTGGTGGCGTTCGTAGTCTATCGCTTGGCCAAGCTGTTGTTGCCTTTATCAGAGCCGGTCGTGTTGTTGCTGGTCAGCGGTCTTGTTGCGGTGGTCACGGCGCTGTCAGCCTATCGCGTCGGTCGGGCTACGGCATGGAGGAATATTCTCCAGGAGGATGGGCGCCGTTTGTTGGTCTGGCTCGGCGGCTGGATCGGGTTTGTCTACGGGGTCCAGTTGTCCCTGTTGGTGTTGGCGCTGTTGTGGCTCGTGGGATATGACTATCTCCAACATCCGGATGGGCCGGCCATGATGGCCATCATCATTTCCTGCACCGCCGTCGCGCGCGACGCGTTTGAGATTGGTCATGTGCGGAAAGTCGCTCTCATGGGCCGTCCATTCCCTACGTTTCCAGACGGAACGGCCCTTCGTACGCTGGTCCAGAGTCATGCGATGGAATTAGCCCCCTGGGTTGCAGTGGGTCTCATCGTCGGTGCAGTGGGCGCGTCATTAGGACAGTTCGTCGAGGGAAGTCAGGGTGCGGCGCTGGTTCAGTTGTCCGCTGTGGCGTCGTTGGGAGGCGGAGTCGCGCTCTGTGCCTATTTCGGCGGGCTTCGCCCAGATGCGTCATGGACTCAAGGATTGTTCCAGACGAAGGCCAGTGAATTGCTGAAGTATTGGTGGTGGCCTGGACTGGCCTTTGCCGCGACGTACTATCTCGTGGCGGCAGGATCGGTCATTTTCCTCTTGCGACAGCCTGGCATTCCTACCGCCTACGCCATGGTCGGTGGCGGATGTGTGACAGGCATGATGGCGCTGTATTGTTATTATCTTGGGTTTCGCCGGCAGGTCGAAGAACAACAGGGACAGACGATATCGAGTGCCTTGCTCCGCTGTCCCTTTGTGATGGGAATTCTTGGCAAGTCAACCGCTGCAGGCGTCTCCATGCCGGCTGGTTCAAAGGGTTAAGCCTATGGCCATGAAGAAAAGAACTCACGGGGCGTTCTGGTCTGTTGCCCTGATCGCGATGGTGCTGGTTGTTTCCTGGATCGGCTGGGGTAGTCAGAGTCCATCCTTTGCCGAGGATGCGACCGACCTCTATTTCAAGACACCCGGCATTCCCCAGGGGCCGCCGGCTCCTTCTCCTCAAGAGACGGTCTATTCGAGGATCGGTTCGTTCGACAGCCGATTACTCGTGTGGTTTGTCACGCAACAGCACACGTATTTCGGCGGGTTTGTCCTCGCACTGCCGATCTTTTGTGTCTTGCTGGAGTTCCTGGGGCTTAGCAGTAAAAAGCCCGCACTGGCCCTTCGTTATGATGGCCTCGCGCGGGATTTGGCAAAAGTCTCTCTCCTGGCTCTGTCGGTGACGGCTGTCGTCGGGAGCCTCATGCTCGGGATGTTCATCTTCTTCTATCCCAGTTTTATGAAGTATATGGGCGGGACGTTCAAGGCCTTCATGCCGTTCTACGCGATCGTGTTCGTCGGGGAATCGCTGCTGCTCATTCTCTATTACTACAGTTGGAACCGAATGGCTGCGCCGGCGCTGAAGTGGGGGCATGCCTCGATCGGTGTCTTGACGAACCTGTTCGGGGCCGCGCTGCTGTTCTTGGCGAATTCCTGGTCGGCCTTCATGATGGCTCCGGCCGGTGTCGATGCTAAAGGGCGGTTTCTGGGGAACGGATGGCATTTGCTCCATTCAGCCCTGTGGAATCCATTAAACGTCCATCGTTTCCTGGCAGACATTATGTCCGGTGGCGCGGTGGTGTTGGCCTATGCCTGCTATCGCTTCTTTACCAGCAAGACCGACGAAGAGCGCGCCTATTTCGACTGGGTGGGATATGTATTTCTGTTCGTCACGGTTTGCGCGTTGTTACCCATGCCCTTTGCCGGCTATTGGTTGATGCGGTCGGTCTATGCGTTTAGCCAGAGCATGGGCGTCACGATGATGGGCGGCTTACTCACCTGGCTCTTCGTGGTGCAGGCGCTCTTGATCGGTGCGTTGTTTCTTGGCGTGAATTATTACCTGTGGCAGAGCATGGCACGCCTTCGTGGGGGTGAACGGTATCAGCCGTATTACCAGTCGCTGCTCGGGGTCTTGATCTTGGCCCTGTTTATTTGGCTGACGCCGCACACCGTTATGATGTCGGGCAGCGAAGTGAAGGCGATGGGCGGCTCGTCGCATCCCGTGGTCGGTAACTACGGCGTGATGTCGGCGAAGAACGGCGCAGTCAATATCTTGATTCTCGTGACCACGCTGAGTTTCATCTACTATCGGCGCGCCAATCGAACGATGGTGGTTTCCTGGGTGAAGAAAGGCAACTTTCTGATCGGCGCGCTGTTTCTAATCGGTGCGATCAACATCATCTGCCTCTCGGTCTATGGGTTCTATCTGCCGGCGAAGCTTCGTGTCGGGTTGTCGTCGCCGCAGGCGGTGACGACGTTCACGGTTCTGGTGGGCGCGCTGGTGATCAATCGCATGATGCTCAAAGGGGCGCTCGTTCGTGGGCCGGTCCAATGGGGGAAGATCTCGGTCAGAGGCATGGTGGGCCTGTTCGGACTGGCTGCTGCCTTCTCATGGGTCATGGGTCTCATGGGGTATATTCGTTCTTCCGGGCGGTTGGCCTGGCATGTGAGTGAGGTGATGGCCGATGTTTCTCCCTGGGCGTTTACGCCGGATTTGGCGTTTGCGGCGAAGATGGTGACGCTCAACATGGTGGTGTTCTGGGGTGCGGTGTTTGCGCTCTTCTGGATGTGCCAGCGTGATCAGTTGCCTGTGATGGGAGAAGACTTGGCCGAAGGAAATGCGACGGTCCTTGCACCGTCGTCGTCGCAAGAGGCATGAACAGCGAAAGGGTTGAGCGTATGAGGGGTGGGGCGATGATTCGACGATATCTCGCAGTCGGGCTGGTTATCTGTGGAAGCGTCGTGATGCAGGGTGCGATCTCGGCTCAAAGTTCATCTTTGGTCCTTGAAGATTTTCAGGCAAAAGACGCGGACGGGTTTCCCTTGAATTGGGATCATGAAAACCAACGAAGTCAGTCCAAGGGGCGGGATGCCTATAAAGTTCAGACCGAGAACGGTATAAGTTTTCTGGCGGCGAAGGATGCAGGACAGAGAATCAAGAAGAAGAAGATCGATTGGGACCCGAAGGCGTTTCCGGTTCTGACCTGGCGCTGGCGCCTGCACAAATCTGCGACGGCAGGAACTGAGCCGATCGCGGCGATCTACGCCTCCCTGGATACGGATCTCATGTTCATCCCTGTGTTCACGAAATATATCTGGAGTGCCTCGAAGCCTGAGGGAACGGTGACTGAAGGGGGCATGTTCAGCGGCTCGGAGATCGTGGTGCAAAGCGGCACCAAGGATGTCGGGCAGTGGTTTGAGGAACGCGTAAACGTGTATGAAGACTTCAAGCGGATTCATCAGCATGAACCGGCGGCGAAAGCCTGGGGTATTTCGATCATTGCCGGACCTGGGGTGGAAATCGACTTTGGATCGATGGTTGCGAGCGCTGGCCGCTAACGAAATGGGTTGTCATGAGCATGACCGAGTCTGGTACAGCACAAGTTGCGCCCCGCGCGATGCTCGATATCCTGTTCGGCGTGGCCGTTATGGGAACGGTCGGGACGCTGATCGGGGTCATTATGGGCGGTGGCATATTACCGCTTGCGAGTGGGGCGGGGCTGGTACTCGGCGGTGTCATTGGGTTTATGGGGGGGCGGCGCTTCCTGGTGAGTATCTTGGTGGGTACGTTGCTGGGCGGGGCGCTGGCTTGGTTCATTGCCGGCCCTGAGAGAATATCGGTCGGTGCCGGGGCTGGCGCTGCCATGGGTGGATTTTTGGGTGTGCAGATCTCGATGCTCTTAGATATGTACGCGGCCAGGAAGGCCGCATCTGAGCCGTCTGACCCCTCCGTGTCACGCACAATTGAAGGAGCATGAGCCGTCATGGAAGATAAGAAAGTGTTGATCGGCTCGATCGTATTTGTCTTTGGATCGTTTATCCTGATGGTCGGCCTGTTGGTCTATGAGTCGTACAAGGCGAAGCAGATGAAAGCGCTAGCCTCGTCGATCACGACGGAGACTCGTCTTGTGCCGAGCAATGTGACGTCGCAGGATTACTCGATGTTTAAAACGAAGATGGGCGATGAGGGGCGCGAGATGGTGCAGATCCCCGAAGGTCCGTTCATCATGGGCAGCAAAGATGGTGATCCAGACGAAGTGCCGGAGCGGCAAGTATTTCTCAAGGCGTTCTTTCTGGACAAGAGAGAGGTGTCGCAAGAGGAATATGCCCGGTTCGCCAAAATGACGAAGCGACCTTTACCGAAGATTGAAGTGTTTGAAGACGATCAATCCAAGCTGCTGAAGCCGGAGTTTGCGGCGATGAGTATGTCGTGGGATGAAGCGGGGGCCTATTGTAAATGGGCGGGAAAGCGCCTGCCCACGGAAGCGGAATGGGAAAAGGCCGGTCGTGGCGAGGGAAAGAGAAAATACGCGTGGGGCGATATCTTCGTGACGGGGCATGCGAATGCCAATGTGGATGGGAGCGAGGACGGCTATCGGTATCTTGCGCCTCCCGGGTCGTTCGAATCCGGAAGAAGCCCCTATGGAATCTATGACATGACGGGAAACGTCGCGGAATGGGTCGCAGATTCGTACGATGAGCATTACTACCAGAAAGCGCCCTACCGTGATCCGAAGGGGCCGGACGATGTCGATTTGAAGGTGGTGCGCGGGGGGTCGTGGCGAGAGACTGAGCATAACGCCCGGCTCTCCAAACGATTTGCGGCGAAGCATTGGCGGACGGATATTACGATCGGGTTCCGCTGTGCCAGCGATATGGAGGTTGGCGATAGCCCTGCGGCGTCATAACAGACATGCTCGAAACCAAATTTAAGATTGTGTTCTTGCTGGCCGTTCTCGCGTTTGCGGCACTTCCCATCATGGGAATTATTCGTGGCACGACGCTCACCCCGTTCGAAGCAGCTTCCCCTGATTCCACCGATTCGTCCTCACCGGAGCCGCTAGATTCCTCGCAGGGTTCTCGTGAAGAGCCGGTACGGGAAGAGATGATCTCAATCCCGGCAGGGCCTTTCATTCGGGGGACCGATCACGGAGGATTCGATGAACGGCCGCAGCGCACGTTGGTGCTCGATGCGTTTGCGATCGATCGGTACGAAGTCACGAATTTTCAATATCAGCAATTCGTCGATGCGACCGGCCATCGTAAGTCTGGCCCTCCTTCCCGTTACGCCAAGAACATGAGCAAGATGCGCGGTCTGAATCAGCCTGTGGTCTACGTGTCATGGGACGATGCGGAGACATTTTGCCATTGGAAGGGAAAGCGGCTTCCCACCGAGGCGGAGTGGGAGAAAGCGATGAGGGGAACGGATGGCCGTCTCTGGCCCTGGGGCAACGTGGAGCAGCCTAATGGGGCAAATTGGGCCAGGGTGCAGGATGGCTTCGAGGTCGCAGCGCCGGTCGGTGCCTTCCTGCCCGATACGAGCCCGTATGGCGTCATGGATGGGGCGGGAAACGTGATGGAATGGGTTAGTGACTGGTATGCGGAGACCTACTTCAAGGAAGCGCCTGAGCAAAACCCGCAGAGCCCTGAATATGGCACCTTTCGGGCGCTCCGAGGGGGAGGATACGCGACCACAGGGGCTGATATTCGCATCACCAGCCGGAGCAAGATGGTGCAGGACTTTCGCGATGAAACTATTGGATTTCGCTGTGCGATTTCAGGTGTGAAATGAGAGCAGAACTGGAGCCTGAAACCGAAAGAAATCTACAACAAATCAAAGTGGTAGAGAATGAGGAACACGGCCAAAATTATATTGACAACCATTCCGGCCAAAACTATAATGTCGAACACTTTTGAGTTTGCAATCATCGATTTTCCCCTGATATTTCGTGTGCGGCAAAGAATTTTGAATAACATATGAATATCTGTGTGTCAAGAATTCGCTGAGCTGAATTAGGCGCGTATTATTTCCATCAGGAGAAGGAGACACGATGGCAACAGCAGAAGTAGATAGCGAGTTTAAGGTTAGGGTCGGTCGGATGATTTTCTACATTACCTGCGCGGCGGGTTTATGGTTTTTTTATTGGTTCGCAGGAATTCAGTGCCCCTGCTAGAAGAGGGCCGCTGTATTGCTGGGATTTCTTGAACGTCTGCAAGTTGTGAGGGAGGGATTCTCATGGGTCAGACAATCGTTTATGTGGTGGTGTCGCTCGTTATTTGCGTCGCCTACTTCACGGCAGTAGATCACTTCTTGATGGATTCGCAGGGGCTGGACTTCTGGTATTTGTTCCGGAAGTAGGTTCTGGGTCTATTCTGTGCTGAGTTGAGTTTGCGGGGAATTGTGATGAGTCTTTTCCGGAATGCATTAAGGAGGTATCCCATGGGTTTAGTGGCTGGGAAGAAGCTGTTCTCAATCATGGCGCTTTGCGCGATGATTGGCCTTCTCCTGCTCCCCATCGCCGTATCGCTTCCAACACTGGCTATGGGCGCGGATGCGCCTGATGCGGTGAAAAAGGATGGTGAGGCGAAGGTTGAGAAGGGGAGAGACGTTTATTATAAGACCGAGGGTATCGTTGCCGGCGCTCCTGCTCCGAAGACGGTCGATGGTCCTCGGGATTATCCGCGATACAACTTCGAGAGTCGCGTGTTGCTTTGGTTCGCAAATCAGCAGCACCTCTATTACGGAAGTTTTGTGCTCGCGGTTCCGATTTTCTGCATGGTCATCGAGTTCATGGGAGTGGTGACGAAGGATAAGGCGATGGCCAAGCGGTATGACCAGCTCGCCTATGATTTTATCAAGATCAGTCTGACGGCCTATTCATTGACTGCTATCCTAGGCGGTATTTTGATC